>JAENWV010000061.1 GCA_016650015.1 Thermoleophilia bacterium
CCGGGAAAACCAAACATGGTAGTAAAGCGGGTAATAATGCCCAGTTCGTTGCAGAGACGCGCCACATGCAAAGTATCATCGACGGTCGTTTGCTTGCCGATGGATTCCAGCGCCTGCTGGGAACCGGACTCGGCGCCCAGCAACAGCCGCCGGCAACCAGCGTCGTAGACCAGCTGTCTCAGATCCTCGGGAAAATCTATGAACTGTTTGGTACGCACGTCCGCAGCCCATTTGAGGTCGAGACCGCGCTCGATGATTCCTTCGCAGATGGCCCGCACCCGTTTCTTGCTAACGAAAAAATTTGTGTCGGCGAAGTCAACAGCGTTGACACCGTAATCCTTGACCAGCCGCTCCAGGTCGTCCACCACCCGTTCGGGTGAGAAACCTACCCAGCCGCGGCCATACATGGAAGTCTCAGCGCAGAATCCGCAACCGAAAGGACAGCCCTGGGAAGAGAAATATTTCATCGACCGGCTGCCCAGATCGGGCACCATGTACTTCTCCATATCAATGATGTTATAGGGAGTAGATGGGAACTGGTCGATGTCCACCAGCTTGGGGTAGTCGGCGACGACCGCCGCGCCGTCCTTCATGTAACAAAGTCCAGTCACGCCTTCAACGGTTTCGCCGTCTCTTAGCCGCTTAGCCAGTTCTACTGCCGCCAGCTGTCCCTGACCGCGAATAACATAATCCACATAGGTCTCCGCCAGTGTCTGCTCTGGCAGCATGCTGGCGTGGTAGCCGCCCCAGACCACGGGGATGTCAGGAAATGCTTCCTTGATCGCCCTGGAGATGGCGATGGCATCATGGATCTGCCAGCCGGTCATAACTGAAAGGCCAACGTACAGCGAACCACGGGCGGCCTGCAATATGCGCGGCAGGTGGGGATGGATGACGCGGCCGTCCACCAGCTCCACATCAAAACCGGCCTGCATTAACGGGCTGGCGACAGCCTGCAAAGGCAAAGGCGCCCAGACGCTGCTTTCGCGCTTCAGGCGCGGAAATACAAGTGTTAGCTTATTACTCATGTGCTCTTCCTTTTTCTCGATCAAAGCGGGACCCGCCAGTCAAGCAACTGCAATCGTTCGGGAACCGTGCCTGATCCCATAATAGTATCCACGGCCGCTCCGTCAACCGCTCCCTGGATGATGGCGAAGCTGCGAGCGATACTGTTGCCGCTGAAATAATCCAGGTAGTAGCGCTTGGATATTATGATAAGTACATCATTTGTTAATTCGGCTTCGTGTTCAATATAGATGTGCTTAACCTCGCCATCATTAAGACGGTACCAGAAATGCATTCCGGGTTGCAGTGCGCCAGATGGTTCGACCAGTTGTGCCGCCACATACCTGATCACCGCTCCGCGCTTCAGCTCTGGAATTGGGTCACTGCCGTAGTCGGCTTCCGGTTGCCCCTTGCCCTTGTCTATCGGCAGGATATGTGGTCCGCCGTCTCCCCAGGAAGGAACATATCGTACTGAAGCCGCAAAGTTCGTCTCCTCTTTCGGATTACCGATCTCAAAGAATGAGCAGGGCCGGAAGGGGATACCGGTAGCAAAGTCCAGCTGGAGCTCACCAGTGACCCAGAAATCATCCTCCGCGTCCAGACCGACTATATCGTTACTGACCCTTACATCGGTATCTGGCCTCAGGGACCTGGAACCATGAGGTGTGGCCGTATCCTTCACTTCACCGGACACCGGCTTGCCGACAGCCATTTCTTTTCCCTGGTCGACGTAAATACTGGTACCGCCATCGACCTCGACGAATTCATCCTCCTCGCGGGAGTTATCGCGATAGATCCTGTATCTTGCCGCCCCCGGGTCGTTATCCCAGGCCAGCACGGCCTGACGGTCGACCCAATCGGTCTTGACCCGACCCTCGATGGAAGCGGGGCTTTCGTTGCCGTTTCCATCAACCGCGCTCAAGCGATAAAAATAAGTTTTGCCGATTTCCAGGCTGGAACCCTGGAAGGTTGCCAGTAAAGGCCACCCCACGGGTATCCTGCCGACCCCCCTTGAAATAGCAGTCAGGGCCAGCAAAGCCGGACAGATAACCACCGGCAGTATCATCCACGATACTTTCCTGCGGATAATGCCCCTGACAAACATGTAGATTGAGCCAGCTACGACTACAACAGCAAATAAAATCAGCAGCCCACCCTTGACCAACATCTTTTTACCAGTGACATTGGGTTCGGCATTGAAATTCTGAGGTGTGGCCGCCTCAACCCACGCGCCCATCACGCTATCACCATCATAGTATGGCGTAAAATAGTCCTTGTGCTCTGACATGAAAGCGTCGAGGTAACAGGTGCCGGTGAAACCGACTCCCCCGACCGTCAAGGTATAAGCATTGGTGCCCGTTGGCAGGTCGAAGACGATCTTGGTGTCGCGCAGCCAATCTCGCATCGGCATCGTGACCTTGCTGGAGCTTTCACCGAGTATCTCTCCATCCGCGCCGAGGGCGCTGATGGTAACCTTTAGCGCACCCCCCTGAAGATCGACGCAATCGCAATCGAAGGAAACGGCGGGGGTCTCACCGACTTATCTGGTGGTCGATTCACGATGTACCGTGACCACCGGCACCGGCTCCCTGAGCGAGGCAAAAACGCCAGTTGTGCCCTCACCGCTTACCCGTAACGAGCTATTGCCCTTACTGGTTATCGAAGTGTCTATGCCCGCCCCATCGCCATACACCCAACCCGTGCGTTCAAAGCTGGGATCGATAATCTCGTTTACACCGCCCTTGTAGGCAGCCAGACCTTCACCGGGAATAATCCTGGCGGCTCCCTCTATGCTGATATCGCCCTGGGAGAGTTGCCTGCCGCCGGCGCTGAACGACTGTTGCTGAAAATCGGCCAGAAACTTTAATTTGCGTTCGGCTTTCCACTGGCCGCGCCACTCACTGCCGAGCCCTCCTGGCCATAGCTCCGCGGCGTTAGTACAAAAACAGCGGCAGCCAACACCAGGAGTAGTGCCAGCAGGAAATATTTCGCCCTCGCGGTTTTTGCCACTTAGCCCACCTTTATGGACGATTAATAGCCGCGCAGGGCGTCGATCTGGGAGCCCACGCGGCGTAAACGCTTCATCCGCAACAACCGTTTCATGATGATCCATTCAAATGGTAACCCGTAAAAGTCGAGCCCACAACGCAGCAGCGCCAACCAGTGCAGCGGGTACAGCGTCAGCTTCCACTTCAGCTTGCGCATACGCTCGCGCTTCTGATGGCTCAGATAGGCGAAGGGGAAATAAAAATTGTTGCAGCGCTCTACCAGATCTTTTTCCTGATCGGTTATCCAGGGAGTACTGACGCTGGTCGATTCCCAGGAGGCCCACTCTTCAGTCGTCGAAGGCCGGCTGATATCGAGGTTATCCGTCATATCGTAAAACGGTGTGCCGGGATATGGCGTCGCGAAAAATGTAACCGTCACCACATCGGGGTGGTTCTTGCGCAACTTCTTGATCAGCGACAGCGTCTGGCGGATCTCATCCGTCGATGCGGCGATCTCTTTGGGGAACCCGACCATAAAGGCATAGACACCCTTGATCCCCGCCTCCTTAAGTATCTGGTTCGAGCGCAGCGCCATTTCCGGAGTAGTGCGCTTGTCGACGAGATCAAGGACCGCCTGGGAGCCGGACTCGATGCCGATCTCCATTGTGGCACAACCGGCGTCTTTCATCAGGCGTGACATCTCCGGTGTTATGCGTACGACCTGGTCGGCCCTGCCGGTTACCGTCCAGGTGATCCTGATCTCCCTGGCGATCAGCAGCTCGCAGATCTCGCGGACCCGTTTGAGGTTGGCTGAGAAATTGGCGTCGGCGAAGCTGACATGCTCCAGCCGGTACCTGCGGACCAGCTCCGCCAGCTCATCGACGACCTTCTCAGCGCTGCGTCCACTCCACTTGCCGAAGACCCTGGGCTCGACGCAATAACCACATTTGAAAGGACAGCCCTGGCTGGAGATATACTGAATGGCGCGGCGATTCCGGTTCATTTTGAAGAAGCGCTCGATATTGAGCAACTCGTACGGCGCCGGCGGGAAATTGTCGAGGCTTTCCATGGGACGGTCGGGATTTGTGATGATCTCTCCGGATCCATCGCGATAGGTGACGCCGGCGATACCGTCGAAACCCCTGCCTTCCTCGAGCCGGGCGACGATCTCCTGGAAAGGCCTCTCCCCCTGCCCCCTGACGACGGCGTCGACGTACGGCTCGGCCGCCGTCAGCTCCGGCAACAGTGTCGGATGATAACCACCCCAGATGATCGGCATCCCGGGGTAATGCTCCTTGAGCAGACGGGAATAACGGATCGCCCCCTTAAGCTGGTCGCCGGTGATAGTGCTGACGCCCACACACAAGGCGCCCTCGGCCGCGGCCAACAGGTCGTTGGCGGCGTCATCGTGCAGCCCTCGTCGAACAGAATTACCTCATAACCGTCAGCATGAACCGGTGCGGCCACGGCCAGAATGGAAAGCGGTATCTCCACCGAGTAACCCATATCCCCCAGGGGATTCGGCGATACCAAAACCAGCTTGGATTTTTTCTTTAAATCATTCAGTTCGGCTTACCCTCTGCCTCTCGCCGCGGTTGCCCCGGTTGCGGCCGGCGATTACCAGCCCGCTGATCTACCGGCGCTTATCCCGTTTATCTGTCAATGAAGTCGCGATGCCACAGCTCAAAGATCAGTAGCATCCAGACCTGCCAGACGCCTTTGCCCGTCCGCTCGTGCTGGTCGATAAATGATCTTAGACTATCCACGCTGAAATAGCCCCGTTCGAGCGCCCGTTCAGAAAGCAGGATATCGCGGGAATCCTTGCGCAAATGTCCCTGCAGCCAGGGGGTCACCGGGGCGGCAAAACCGGACTTGTCGCGATAAATAGTATCGTTGCGCAGAATGCCCTCCCCCATTTTCTTGAGGATGTATTTCGACTCGGTGCCATCGAGCACCGCGTCATCGGATAGCTTGGTGGCATATTCGACGAAGTGATGATCGAGGAACGGTGTTCGGGCCTCGACGCCGAAGGCAGCGCAGGTACGGTCGAGGATACGCAGGATGTTGGGCATCAGGCTCTTCATATCCAGGTACATCATCCGGTCGATGACGGTGTCGGCGTTGGCCTGGTTGAAACGCTCGAGGTATCTCTGCTCAGTGGAGTAACCGTCCAGATCCGACTTGAGGCGGGCGGAAAAAAGTTTTTCCTTCTCCTGGGGGGCAAAGGTACTGACGATGCGAAGCGCCCGCTGGCCCGGAGTGCTGCCCAGCTCCAGCAGCATCCGTTTGAACGGTTTCAGGCCAAAAAAGCCCTGGGTCTTCCGGGTTTCACGATAAAGTGCCGGCAGGTTAAGGTGTTTGAAAGCCCGGGCGAAACGGTCGCCGATATCGGCGAGGATATAGCGATTGTAGCCGGCCAGCAACTCGTTGCTGCCCTGGCCGCCAAGGATCACTTTGGCATGCCTGGCGGAAAACTCGTTGAGTACATAAAAGGAATGGATGCCGGGGCTAACCGTCGGTTCGTCCACGTGCCAGATGACCTTGAGCATGGTGTCCATGAAGGTTTCGGGCGTGGGGAAAACCTCTACTTCCTCGAAACGGACACCGGCCTTCTCGGCCGCGCGGCGGGCATAGCCCCGCTCGTCGTATTCCTGCTCCCGGAACCCCGCCGAAAGCGTGATGATACGGTCGCGGTCAATCTCCGCCGCCAGGGAGGTGATAAAACTCGAATCGATACCGCCGCTCAAGTGTATGCCCAGAGGCTTGACGTCGGCGACTTCCAGTGACACGGCCCTGGTGAGGATATCAAGTCCCTCGGCTACCAGTTCCTTTTCGTCCCAGGCATGGTCCGGCACGAATTCCATGTCCCAGTAGCGCTGCATCCTGCTCTTGCCATCGGCCTCCAGGTGATAAATGCAGCCGGGCGGCACGGCCTCGATGTCCTCGAACATGGTTTCACCGTCAAAGATGTAGGAGAGCGCGAAGAAGTCGCTCATGGCGCGGAAGTTGACCCGGCGTTTGACCGTGGGATCGGCGATGATCGCCTTGATCTCCGAACCGAAGAACAGACTGCCGCCGGCGTGGGTGAAGTAGAGCGGCTTGACCCCGACCCGGTCCCGGCCCAGTAACAGTTTTCTCCTGCCCGAATCCCAGAGGGCGAAACCGTACATGCCGTTCACCTGCCTGAGAAAATCTTCCCCCTCCTCTTCATAGAGGTGTAAAAGTACCTCGATATCGGACGGGGTGGAGAAACGGTGGCCCTTCGACTCGAGCTGCGAGCGGAGCTCGGCGTGGTTGTAGACTCTTCCGTCGCAGACGATGGCCAGGCTGCCATCTTCATTGGTGAGCGGCTGGGGGACGGACACCGCGGAGGGGATCTTGAGAAAACAGTGCGACATACCCAGGTTGCCGTCATGGAAATATTTGGTGCCGTCGGAGCCCCGGTGGGCGATGGCGCCGGTGACCCTGGCCAGTTCGGCGTCCGTGACCGTCCCGGATCCCGCCTTGAGTATGCCGGCAATGCCGCTCATTTCGGCTGCAGCTTTCTGGTCCTGATGGCGCCGGGGCTCTGTTGTTCGAGCTCTTCCCGGTATTTTCGCGGCCGCAGACGGCGCATGCCCAGCCTCATCTGTTCGAACGGCGGTATCTGCAAGAGCAGGGAAAGCCGCGGATGCTTCTCGTGCCAGAAAGCATGGCACTCGGCGCATAGGGGCAACTCGCTGTAACGTTTCTGTTTCATCAGGCGGCGATGGAGCCGGTACTGCTCACCGTTCCAGATTTCCATGATCGACTGCTCCTGCAGGTCGCCGAGTATATGTTTGCCGTTCAGGTCGGCGCTGCAGCCGACGACCCGCCCGTCCCAGGCGATGCTCATGGCCGACCAGAAGACCTGGCAGGGATAGTATTTAGTGCCTTTTTCCTTCTGCTGGATGATCCCCTTCTCGCCACGCCAGTCATGAGGGTTCCTCACCGACATCTCGCCGATGGGAAGGCCGTCGAAGCGCGCCCGGAAAGCGGGGTCGATGGTCTGGTTGGGGTTCTCCAGCAGCTTGATCATCTGCAGCGATACATATGGCTTTTCGGCGCCGCGTTCCTTCTTCAGCTCCAGGAAGGTCGTCAGGTTGGCCATCACTTCATCAAAGTCGGCGCCGATGCGCATGGACTCGTATTCTTCCTTGTTGTCGCCGTCGATGCTGAGGCCCAGAAAGGTCAGCCCGGAGTCGAGGATGGCTTCCGCCTTCTCCCGGGTCAACAGCGTGGCGTTCGTGTAAACGCGGGTTTCCAGCCCCTTGTCCTCCACGTATTTGATCATGTAGGGGAGGTCCTTGTGCAGGAGCGGTTCCCCGCCCATGAACAGGGCCACCTCGTAGACCCCCGCCGCCGGCGCCTGGTCGATGATCCTGCGGAACAGGTCCAGATCCATGGTTCCGCGCTTGCGGGTGCCGTCAATGCTGCAAGTGTAACACTGCAGGTTACAGGCGTTGGTCGGCTCTAAGTTGATGTACAGAGGTCCCGCAGGGGTGGTCTCCGTCATCCGCAGGTAATACCAGCGGCGCCGGTAATTAGCCCATTTTTTTGAAAGTCTGCGCATAATTCAGTTCGACTATTCGGATTTTACACTAAATAAGAGCTGGCGGTGATGGCGCGCTCGGGCTCTCCGCGACAACCTGTTAATGCGATTCACGACGAAAATATATCATTGCAGGTCGCCGGGCCCTTCGCCGTCGGCGAATATCCGGCACCACATTTCAAAGGTGACCAGCGACCAGATTCTCCAGATATCCTTTTTCTGCTCCAGGACCCTGGCCAGCAGGCGCTCCACTTCACCGGTGTCGAAATAACCGCGCGCCCGGGCACGGTCGCCGAGCAGCAACTCACGCACCTCCGAACCCAGCGCCCCCATGAACCAGCTGTCGATAGGCGCCGAAAAACCCTGTTTGCGCCTGTTGATGATGCTCTCCGGCACCTGCCTGCGGGCCACCTGCTTGAGGATCAGCTTGGGCTGGTCGCCGCTGACCTTGGCGGTGGCGGGGATCGAAGCGGCCAGCTCCACCAAGCGGAAATCAAGGAAAGGCACCCGCGATTCGATGGAATGGGCCATGCTCATGCGGTCCTCGGTACGCAGGATACTGCCGAGCATGTTGTGATAGTCGTTGTAGAGCATGCGGTCAATCAGGTTTTCCGAATCGCACTCGTCGAGAGATCGCTGGAAGGTGGCCAGGGGGTTATAATCCGCTACCTGCCGCCGGAACTCCCGGCTGAACAGCTTGGGCAGGCGACGGGGGTGAAAACCGCTGACGATCTCGTAGATGCGCCGGTCCGCCGGAGCGCCGAGACGGCGCAGCTCATTCTTCAGCCCTCCCGCACCATAACGCCGCTTGTATTCCAGTGCGTCCGTGGCCAGGTGAAGGAGCCGCAGGCTGCGGGCCGAGCGGGCCATGTCCGCCTCCAGCAGCGCCATGCGGTAACGGGGATAGCCGCCGAAAAGCTCGTCGCTGCCCTGTCCGCCCAGCACCACTTTCACCGATTCGGCCACCAGGCCGCAGAGGAAATAGTAGGGATAGACGCCGGGACTCAGGGTCGGCTCATCCATATGCCAGATGATCTTCCTCAGGTTTTGCAGAAAGTCGCCGGGCCCGACCTCGACCTCGTGGTGGTCCGTGGCGAGC
>JAENWV010000205.1 GCA_016650015.1 Thermoleophilia bacterium
TACCAGGTGGAGGCTTTGCACACCGCGGAATCAGCGATAAGTTACAATCCGCTATCGGTTAATGCATACTTCGTGTTGGCAGGCGCCCAGCAACGAATCGGTCATAATGCCGATGCTAGAGCCGCATTGATAAAAGCAACGGAGCTTCAACCATTGAATTACCAGACCTGGGAACAGTTGGCTTTGTATGAGCGTGACCGCTGGCATGAGCCGGATAAGGCGAGTGAACATTTTGAAAAAGCGGTCAGCCTCAATCCCCACGATAAATACTTGAGGAAGGAAGCAGGAATTCCCGCGGAGTAACCCAGTTACCCGGATTCGGTATCTGGGCGGTCATTGTAAAAGCGGCTTTTCTCACCATTATTCCAATGATACCCGATGGTCCCGGCTACGGAAGAAGCCGGAGCTGCACCGTCAGCGACTTTCAGATCTCCCATATTTATTGAGCCAACCAGGCGCATATCAAAAGGAGAATATGAAGGAATCCATTTTTCCAGAAAAGCTTTTATGGCGACGCCGTCGTGAGATTTTGCCTTATAGAATAGGCTAGGCAGGTCGGCGAGTATCGAAGGCTGCTGATCCATGGCGCTAACCTGATAAATCATGGCATGATCAGTTGAAGTTCGTGATTCATACTTGTCGATAAGTTGTTCGTGAAGTTTCTCTCCGGGTCGCAGGCCTGTGAAGACAACATCGATATCCTCGCCCGGTACCATCAGGCTGATCATCTGCTCAGCCAGGTCGACAATGCGCACCGGCTTGCCCATCTCGAGAACATACAGCGCGTTGCCGTTCTTGAAGGCTGCCGCCTGGAGAACAAGGTCCACGGCCTCGGAAATCAACATGAAATATCGTGTCATTTCAGGATGCGTGATCGTAACCGGCCCTCCCGAATGTATCTGCTCCTGGAAAATAGGGATGACACTGCCGCGGCTGCCCAGCACATTTCCGAATCGAACGGAACAATATTTGGTCTCCGGGTATACATTTCCGAGGTCATTGACCACGCGTTCACCCAAGAGCTTGGTCGCGCCGAGAACATTCGCCGGTTCAACCGCCTTGTCGGTGGAGATATTCACAAAACAATCGACATCGTGCTCGCCGGCGATACGGGCAACGTTCCAGGTTCCATGAACATTATTGAGCACGGCCTCATCTGGCTGCAGCTCCATAAGAGGTACATGCTTGTAGGCGGCTGCGTGAAAAACGAGGTCGGGACGATGCTGCCGGAAAAGATATTCCATCTTGCTCTCTGACTTGATGTCCGCGACACAAAGTATATGTTTCTGGAAATAGAGCTGGCTGAGTTTCTCGTGTATACGGTAGAGAGCGGATTCGTCATGATCTACCAGAATTATTTGTGCCGGATTATGGTGGCTGATCTGCATTACCAGTTCAGAGCCGATGGAGCCACCGGCGCCGGTAACCAGAACCACACGATTACCGATGAAGCCGCTAATCTGGGCATAATCGGTCATGACTGGTTGCCGTCCAAGGACATCCTCGATTTCTATCTCCCTGATGCTTTCTATACCGACTTTGCCAAAATGCATGCTCTGTAGCGGTCTGAGTGTCTTGGTCGCTTTACCCGTGCGGGAACAAATCTGCCAAATTCGCTGGAATTCCTCCAAGGTGGCGCTGGGAATTGCGATGAGGATCTCGTCGATGTCTTTGGTTTCGACGATCTCAGGAATCTTTTCTGTTGGGCAGTGGATGGGCACACCGTGGATTTCAAGACCCTTGATCTGAGGATCGTCGTCGACAAGGGAAACCACTTGTATGGCGAGGTTGGGCTCTTTCTGGATACTTTGAATTATCCTCTCTCCGGCAGACCCAGCGCCGACTACAAGCAGGTTTCTTGCCTTTGCCACCTCTTTTAATGATCGTTCGTAAAAAACACGTGGATAGAAGCGAACTACTGTCATGAGAATAAAAGCGATTAATCCGCCGATTGGCACCATGGCCAGCACGTGCGTTGTCGAAGATCGCATTGACAGAAGACCAATAAAAACAAGCAGAATAACAGATACCGTTACGGCTTTAATGGCTTTAAGACCCTGGTTGAGACCGGCATAACGCCCTACGCCGCGATATAAACCCATCTTCAGGTTAACAGTACAATGAACTGCTACTGCGATTGGAAGAAAGATGAGTAGCTCGTCATAATATTGAAGTGGAGCCGACTGAGCGAAAAGAACCAGGGAGGCAAGTGTGTATGCATTGATGACGATGCAGGCATCGACAAAAAGCGCTAGCGGACGTCTTCTGAGTTGTTTTAGTGAAAACATGGCTTTTTATTAAATGGCGGATTCAACTTTGAAGTGCAACAGTTAACATGGTTGACGTTTTGAAGAATACATCATATGGGTTTTAAATCCAAGCTTTTTTCTGGGCCGGTGATTCAAACGGTGCGTCGCCTCGGCGATTTCGTTATCGGTGATGGTTGTGAAGTCGGACTTCTTGGGGAAGTACTGACGGATTAGCCCGTTGGTGTTTTCGTTTAGACCTCGTTCCCCATGAGGAGTAGGGATGAGCAAAATAGATCTTGGCGTCAAGGCTGCGGGCGATGTCCTCGTGCAAGGCGAACTCCTTGCCGTTATCGAGGGTGATCGTATGAACCAGGTTGCTGATCGGTCCCAGCAGACCGGTGGCAGCTTCCCGGACTTGCCGAGCCGTCTTTCTGGTGAGTTTGCCGATCAGGGTGAAGCCCGATTTGCGGTCCACCAGCGA
>JAENWV010000168.1 GCA_016650015.1 Thermoleophilia bacterium
CGCCGGCGTGAAGGCTGTTCTGATCGGCGAAACGCTGATGCGCAGCCCGGATCCAGGCGCCAAACTGCGGGAGCTATTGTCCTCTTTAAGTAAGCCCGGCAATTAATCGTATCCTGAAAGTAGCGATTGCCCGTGTTTGCCGGAGGTTTGACTGGTCGCGCAGGAGGGGAGAAAAAATCGCTCGGTAGCCCTGGTGTTCAGTATGCTGTCGACGTCGCGCTTAAGAAAAATGGTACTCTGGCCGTTAAGGGAGAAGAGTTTGACCAGAAACGAAGCCAGATCTCAGCTGAAAGCAGATATGGGATGCTGGAAAAAACCCAGTGGAGCTATAAAGGAAATAATGTCGCCGCTGTCGAAACTTATCCCCAGCCCTTTATCAGGTAAGGGTATGCCTGCCTGAACAATCAATATGGCGAGCTTCTTCAAAAAGCGGTCTGATAAAGACAAAGAGCAACAGTCCGGGCAGCCTCCGCAACCGGAGGGCGGCGCTGGTATAGCTACGCCAACCCCTCCGCCGATGAAAAAATCCAGCCTCTTCGGCATGAAGGGTCCCCGAAAGCAAAAGTCTGACCGCGAGGAAACAGCAAAACCTGCCAGTGAGAAAAAACCCAAGGCTCCAAGGGTGAAGAAAGAAAAGGTTCCCAAAGAGAAGAAAATGAAAGCTCCCAAAGAGAAGAAAGAAAAGGTTCCCAAGGAGAAAAAGCCCAAAGCTCCGAAGTTAAAAAAGGAAAAGAAGGCCAGGGTCCCACGGGAAAAGAAGGCCAGGGTCCCACGGGAAAAGAAGCCCAGGGCGGAGAAAAAACCGCTTTTCTCCTTTGGCAAGAAGAAGGCAGTCGCCACGGTAGAGACCTCCGAAGGCCATCCGGCGGGGGCGATGCAGCCAGGGGAAGAAACAGAGACACCAGGCAAGAAAGACCTTTTATCGAAAAAAGGACCGAAGCAACATCGCGTCAAGGAGCCCAAAGCCCCGAAAGCGAAAAAGGGCAAGAAGGCCAGCGGCGGATTTGGCGGTTCCAAGATGAGCCCGGTGGGACTTGATCTCGGCCGTTCATCGATAACCGCTGTAAGGCTGCGCCACCAGACTGGTGGTTCGGTGTTACTGGAGGCGTCGCTGGACACGTTGCCGGAAGGCCTCATCCAGGAGGGTGAAGTCAGGGATGTGGAGGCTCTTGCCTACGCCATCAAGGAATTCTGGAAAACCCACAAGATCAAAGGTAAAAAGGTGGCGCTCGGGTTGGCCAACCAGAAGGTAGTGGTCAGGACGCTGGAGTTCCCGCTGCTGGAGGAGAAGGAGTTGAGGACGGCCATCGAGTTCCAGGCTCAGGACTATATTCCAATTCCTGTCGAGGAAGCTGTTTTTGATTTCCATGTACTGGGACGCTTTAGCGATGAGGAGGGAATCGAGAAGCAAAAAGTTCTGGTGGTCGCGGTGCAAAAAGCCATGGTGATGGACTTCATTGACGCGGTCAAAAAGGCAAAGCTTTCTATAGCCGGCGTCGATCTGCAGGCTTTTTCACTGCTCAGGGCGCTGACGCAGAACAATTTTCTGGACCAGGCTCCGGTTGATCGGGCTACGGCCATTGCCAATATCGGCTCGGATATTACCAACCTTGTCATCGATGTCGGCGGTGAGCCGCAATTTACGCGAATAATAGCCTTTGGCGGCGACGATTTTACAAAGCCTGTTCAGGACATGCAGGGCATCTCTTTCAATGAGGCCGAGGAGCTCAAAGCGCGGGCCGGCCTGTCTGAACCATCCCTGATGCGGGCTGAAGAAGAAATCAGCGGCGAACCCACTGTCACCCCTGTAGTGGAAGAGTTCGGCCAGCCGGAGAAGCCTACCGCTATAATTCCGCCGGCGAAGATCGAGCCGGAAGCGGGCGGTGAAGACCTCTGGCCTGAGGCGCCGCTACCGGAGGCTGAAAGCGAAGAAGAGATGATGGCCAATATCAGGCGGGTTCTCGAAGTTACCGCCGACGCGCTGGCGAATGAATTGCGCCGCTCACTTGACTATTACATGTCGCAGGAACAGTCAGTGCAGATCAGCAGGCTTTATATAAGTGGCAGCGGCGCCATGCTGAAGAACCTGGACGCTCACCTTTCGCAGCTGTTCCCGTTCCAGGTCGAGGTCGGCAATCCGCTGCTGCGCATCTCCGAAAACAAAACCGACCTGACCGACGAGGAGCTGTCGGCGCTGGCGCCACGACTGACTATCTCGATCGGGTTGGGGCTAGAGGATGTGGAGTAGAAGATGCCGAGAGTAAATCTGGTACCCAGAGAAGAGCAGCAGCGCGAATTCCGCCGGCAGCTGTATATCATTCCCGTAGCGGGAACGATGATACTCGCGGGCATTCTTGGCGGCACCTATTACTATTACGGCAACCAGCTGGAGAACGCGGACAGACAGCTGCAGGATGTCCAGCAGAGTAACAACGCTCTTCAGAAACAGGTTGCCGAGATGAAGCGTTACGACGAGATCAAGAATAAAAAACAGTCTCAGCTCAATATCGTCACCACCCTTTATGGGCAGCGGGTGCGCTGGTCGCGGACCATCGATGACCTGGCGTTTGTCATCCCGGAGGATGTCTGGCTGGTAGCCATCAAGGCAAAGGTGCCCGGGATCGATACTATGTCGGCAGCAGGGGCGTCTAGCAAATCCAGCACCGGGCAGAGCGACATTGAAATCGAGGGATATACCCGCGAAATGCCGTCGGTGGCTACCCTGCTGGTCAGGCTTGGCCTCATACCATCGATCATAAACGTGACCCTTACCAGCGCTGAGAAGGAGGAAGTTCAGGGACAGACGGTGACCCATTTCAAGATCACGGCCTCGCTCAAACAGACTGGTGAGACCCAGGGTCCCGCGGTAGTGCCGGACACCAGTGGCGAAGCCTCGCCGGTCACACCGACCACCGGGACATCGACAACGCCGACCACGGGCTCAACGACGCCGACCGGGACGACGTCCCGGACAACCGGTACCACCAGGTAAGCTGAGGAGAATCAGGTGAAGAAACGAGATATCGGAATCCTTATAGGGCTGGGAGTGGTAGTCATCCTGGTAGCCTGGTATTTCCTGATAATAACTCCCAAAAAGGACGAAACGGATAACAAGCTGGCTGAATACCAGACGGCCAATTCGGAATACGAACAGAACCGCGCCAAAGTACAGCGCATCGACGAGGAGCGTACGGCGGCGAAGCAGGCAGCGGGAGACCTGCTCAAGCTGAACAAGCTGATTCCGATGGACAGCCAGGTGCCATCGATTATTGTCGAGCTGCAGGCAACGGCGAACGACGCCGGGCTCAAATTTTTAAAAATCGTGCCGGTCACACCCGTCGCCGGCAGCGATGGCGGCACCATCGTGCCGATCGAAATCAATGTTCAGGGTGAGTATTTCGATGTTCACGATTTCCTCTACCGGGTAGAGAATTATGCCAGGATGGAAGGTAACGACATCAATGTTACAGGAAGGCTGATAAACGTAATAACTCTGGAAATGATGCAGCCGGATAACGGTGACTTCCCGGAAGTGCTGGTGAAGATCGGAGCCAACGCCTACATGACGAACCCGGCCCCGGCGAGCAAGACAGCCAGCAGAACCCAGAGTGATACAAGCGCCACTCAATAATTACGGGAAA
>JAENWV010000169.1 GCA_016650015.1 Thermoleophilia bacterium
ATAGAGAAGTTCGAATAACGTACGATTGCGTCCACCACTCCTTTGAGTCACGCCCGATCACCAATCGCCGCCATCAGGTTCGTTCCTCATGCTTTCCATTCACGATTGACCCCTCGATTATTGACTTTTATCAACACGCCCTTATAGTTATCCCCACCGGGAAGAACTGACCGCCTAGACCCGGGGTCACCCGCATAACCAGGTGCCCCGCCTGCCACAGGAGCCGCAGGAACCCGGTTTGGACAAGGCCGTTAGGACCACGCAGAACATGAACACCCGCACCGACAGACTGGCCGAACGGCCACCTGGCCTGCTCGACCGCATCAGGGCTTCCATCAACAATCCCTCCCTGATGGGTGAGGGAGGGGCCAGCCTCAGGTATGCAAAAGTCCAGTGGTCGATGATTCTCTGGCGTTTCCTGACGCTGATACAAATTCCCGTTCTGATCGCCGTCTGCCCCAGCCGCTTCATCTCTACCGGTTATGCGGCGATATTTTTTAGCCTCGCATTGATTTACACGATCGCATATTCCTGGCTGGCTATCCGTACGTCAGCCGCCGGAAAAAGATATTTCCGTGTGATCGATCTGTTGATAGGCGCGGCGCTGCTACTCGCGGCCCACGAAGCGACGCTTGTATATGTCATGGTCTTCTACACTTATGCCTGTCTGATGAATCGCCCCGACCTCGTGATGCGCGAAACGATTCCCGCGGTAGTCGGTATGAGCATCGTGTTTCTGGTGGCGTCAGCCATGACGCCCGATCCTTTCTACACACAGTCGTCCCGGATCAGCGAATTTATCATTTACTACTTGTGGAGCTTAGGCATTTTTGTCTTTTCGAAACTGCTTTCACAGGCATCATCGCTGGAACTTGACGCCCGCCTGGAAGAGCAGCGCCGCAGTTACCGGCGGAGTCTGCATGACGACCTCGGAAATACGCTCTGTGGCCTCCATTACAAGATCCAGAGCCTCAGATGGGCCGGAAGCGATGAATTGAAGCAGGCGCTGGCTTTTCTCGCCAGGGGATATGAACGGGCAATCGTCGTCCTCGCCCATCTGCTGGACGGAATCGACGCGATCGCGGATGAGGATTTGGCTGAAGCGCTGGCCAGGACAGCGCGATGGGCCAGGACTGAGTTTGGCGTGGAAGTCGAAGTGGCCGCCCCTGAGAAGGAGATAAGGGTCAGCTCCACGATCAGACAGGAGATTATTTTAATCGTCAGGGAGGCGATCGCCAACACTGCCAAGCATGCCGGAGTCAAAAAGGCGCGTATAGTTATTTCCAGACACCGGGGACGGCTGTCCGTCGCCGTGACCGATTTCGGCACGGGCTTCGACTCTTCCGGGGTCGAGAGGAGGCAGAAAGCCGCCGGCCTGGGCCTCACAAACATGCGGGAAAGGGCGGAGATGATCAACGGCCGCTTCAGGATAACCAGCAACCCGGGCTGCGGAACGACAGTAACTCTCGATATCGACCAGCAAAAAAGCGGCGGTTTTCTCAATCGGTTCAGGCCAGATAGCAGGCGACACCCGGACCGCATATATTCGTTTCTGATTTCCATGAAGCTCCTGATCGCCGCGCTGGTCCTGGTAGAGTTCGCACTTTTGGAGCCTGAGTATAGGAGTAATCCTGTAGCCTGGCTGTTGGCTTCAGCCGTTACTATCGAAGGCCTGTCTTTTTTCTTTTTTCGTTTCCCGTTATACAACCTGTTGACAAGATTTCCCTGGCTGCTGGCTGTCGAGGAGGTCGTTTTTGTATTGCTCATCTATACTGCGTGGCGCCTGGGAATACCGCTGATATTCGACACGGTTCCCAGCATTGGACTGGTGTTTAGCGCCTGCTTCCTGGGGACTACGGGGAATGTCGCCCTGGCTTCACTTCTGAGTCTGGGGATCCTCCTGGCCAATCTGCTGGCGCCAGCCGCCGCGTCGATGCGCGCCGAACGCCTGGAAGATATGGTGATCGATATATCCTGCAACCTGATAATCGCCTTCGTAGCGGCGTTAGCTGTCGAGTTCATCAGGAACCTGGACAACCTTAAGCAGCACGAGGTCACCCGCGCCCTGGCCCGGCAGCGTGAGCTGCTCACGGCCGAGACCCATAGACAGCTGCACTCACGGGTCGATGCTATCGACCGGGACGTCCAGTCGCTGCTGGAGCATACTGGCGACCACCAGACTATCGCTGAATCGATTGCCGCTATCGAAGCCGGATCGAACGACCTGAAAACCAGGTTGAGAAAGATTTTAAGATCACTCGATGAGCCAGCCGGGGATCCTTCACTGATATCGTCCGACCGGTAGGCCGCTGGTCTTCCGGTTGACTAATAGTAAATAATGGATATATTATTACCTGCTGTATTCTTTGGGTCAAACTGTCAAACTCGGGGCACTGCAGCGTGCCGGACAGGATAAATAATGGGCACGACACCTATCAAGATCATCCTGATCGATGACCATCCGGTTGTCCTCGAAGGGCTTTCCTCGGGGCTGAGACAGTACCCGGATCTGGATATCGTCGGCACCGCGGTCAACGTCCAGGACGCCAAAAGCCTGATCTCCGCCGGCGGTTTCGACCTGATGGTCACCGACCTCAACATGCCGGAAGTGGAAGATGGCCTGGACCTGGTCCACTTCTGCACCTCGCAGATACCCGGCTGCAAGATCGTCGTCCTGACCTATTCCAACCGCCCCGACGACATCTTCCGCGTCAACCAGGCCGGCGCCTGCGCCTACCTGATCAAGGATGCCGATCTTGACGAGATTGCCGAAGCTTTCAGCATCGTCCACGCCGGTGGCCGCCCGGCACTCAAGCCCGAACTGGAAGCGGCGCTCTGGCAGAAACTCCAGGAGAACAGCCCTGACGAACTTCCGCACGGATTGTCCGAGCGTGAATGGAAGGCGCTCAAATGTATGGCCGCGGGAGACACCAACGAGGAGATCGCCCAGAAGCTCTTTATCAGCCCCCGGGTTGTACGCCGATCGAACACGGCCATCTACCGCAAGCTCGGTGTACGAAACCGCTCCGAGGCCATTGCCCACGCGATGCGGCAGAACTGGTTCGGTTAGATTCAGAATGTCCTCATCTGCCCCCTCGATTCGTCCCTGTTTGACTCTACGCAAACTCCCTTTTTCAGCCTAAGATTTATTAAGAAGTTTGTTGCACTCCTTCGTCCTATTCAAATCCGGTCTGGATCTGGACAAGTTCATAAAAATTGACGCCTGTCCCCGAGCAGGTGTCAAATGTAATCGGCGCGGATCCTACCCCGCGCCGATTTCTTTTTCACCACAACTTCCCCCGAGAAGGAGAAAGCCCCGATTGAGATCGGGGCCTTCCAAGGGGGGCGATTAAGCCCATGACGCTAAGTAAAGTATGTTGGTTAGTATGATAACCTCAATGTTACATAGCCGTCAATAATTAATGGTGATTGTAAAACATTTGGCACCAGATTTAGACTGGTGCTATGCGAACAAAGGCCTTTGAAAAGCTTATAGAGAGCGAAGATGCGGCTCTTCGGTATCTTCGCAGAAAGCGGTACAAAAAAGGACGTGTTTTTTGTCACG
>JAENWV010000004.1 GCA_016650015.1 Thermoleophilia bacterium
AACCGGGTATCATTCTTTATGCTCCACTCAACTGCCAAGATCGACCAAAGCTCGAGGAGGATTCATGATCAAGAAGATTCTGGTTCCCACTGACGGTTCGGAGCGTGCTGAACGCGCCGCCGCTTTCGCCATAGAACTGGCAAAAGCCGAGGAGGCGTCATTGTTGTTCCTGAACGTGGTCGATGAGGTCTCGCCCGCCTACGTCTACGAGCTGGAAAGCGGCGCCTCCATAGACGTCGTCGCCCTCGACGACCAGCGGCGAAAATATGGCGAGGAGGCTGTCGGCCGCCTTAAGGCCCTGGCAAATACCGCCGGCCTGAGCGCTGAAACCAGCGTGGTCGAAGGCCACCCCTGGCAGGAGATTCTTAACCAGGTTGATAAGACCGGCGCCGACCACATCGTCATCGGTTCCCACGGCAGGCGGGCGCTGGCCGCCGCAGTGCTGGGCAATGTGGCGGTGAACGTCATACATGGCTCGAAAGTGCCGGTGACGGTCATCCCGGTTAAAGAGTAGCGCTTCTTCAAGGCCGACGCTGACCAGGCCGCCGCCGCTTTTCCGGGTGACGGTCATCCCGATAAAAGATAAGCGCTTCTTCAGTCGAGCACGATCACGTCGTTCTCGATATGGAATGCCAGGGATGTCAGCGGCAAAGTCGCTGGGCCCCTTAACACCGACCCGTCAGGGTTGAAACGCGATCCGTGACAGGGACATTCCCAATAACCAGCGGACAGCTCCCAGCCGGTCTGACAGCCCATATGCGTACAGATGTTTTCCAGCACGGTCAGGACGCCGCCGGAGCTTGAAACCGCCACCGCCCTGTCGCCGATCTCACCGGACAGGCCCTGCCCTTCGGCCACCTCGGATGCTTTCATGAAATCCTCCCCCGGATCGGTTGAAATGATCAGTGACAATATACGAAAAAAACCGCCTCACACGGAAGCGGTTTCCTCGAAAAATAACTGGCGGGGGCGACGGGACTCGAACCCGCGACCTCCGGCGTGACAGGCCGGCGCTCTAAACCGACTGAGCTACGCCCCCGCGCCAAGGATATATTCTACGCTGGATTGCCGGTTTATAACAAATCGACCTTAAAACCCGAGAAACAGGCGGATTTAATCATCATCACGTTCGTGGCCATGCCCCTGCTGCCCGCCAAACAGGCTGCAGGACCAATCGGAATGGTGAAAGGTTATGTCCCCAATGTTCTCGTGCTTTGAAACGCTTGGTGACTGGTATTCCGCTTTTACTGATCCACTCATGAATCCTCCTTTTAACCCGCACCAGCCAGCCGTTTCTAACCAGTTTGGCAACCAGATTCCTGGTCGACTGCCGGCTTATACCAAGCTTTGCTTCAACTTGTCCAAAGGTGACTATGTAGCCATGGCTAGAGATAAGGCTTTCCAGCAGGCGAAGCTCTTTTTCTGACAAAATAGTCTTTTTCATATCCATATAATACTCTAGTTAAGGTTATTATCCTGTGACAATTAAGACAGAATAAGCAGATCACTGCAAGAGTTTTTTTTGTGGAAAAGTCCGGTGCAGAAAAGAGCCTGCAGGCATGAAAGTTCGAACCCGGTTTCCTGTCAGAATTTCGGGATGAAAAAAATACCTCATAGCAGGCATTTTTGAAGGTCATAAAATGGTGGGCGTTATCGTTAGCTATTCGAACTTTTCTATCTTAAATTAGCTTGAAAAGGCAGTAAAGAGTCTTGTTGCTTGATTAGGAAATTCAAAAAGAGATCTATGATTCTCGATCGCTATAGTTAGATTTTAGAAAGCTGGACCGGCTGGTTCCTCTTCTTCAGGTTTGTCATCCTTCCAATTATCTACCAATGTCTATCTCAGCAAAAGGAAAGTATTGACATTGCCCGGCTTAAAAAAATTAATTACGGGTGTGTTTGCCACAATGATTTATTAAGAACGAAGGAGGCGCGATGAAAAAATTACTGGTTTTGTCAGTGCTCGTCGCCGCGGGGCTGTTGTTGTTGTCGGCGGTCGCGGGATGCGGATCGACGAGCACAACCAGCTCGGCCGCTACCACGGCAGATAAAACGCCGGCTGGTAACAAGGTACTTTCACTTGACGAGATGTCGGACATCGCTCCCGGACTTGGCGATATCATGCCCACCTTGTCGCGCCGCAACACCATCCTTTATTACGCGGTCCAGAACGGCAACTGGGACCTGGCGGCGTATCAGATAAAAGAGATGGGAGAGGGCATCGATGTAGCGGGAACAACAAGGCCTGCCCGGAAAGACGCCCTCGACAACTTCGTCAAATCCGGTCTCGATCCCCTGAACGAAGTCGTCAAGGCCAAGGACATGAGCAAATTCACGGCGGCGTGGAACGCCGAAGTTACTGACTGCAATGCCTGCCATGTCAGCCAGGGCTTCAAGTACATCGAGTGGAGCCTGCCCAAGACCATGCCTGAGGATCTGACGCTCACTCCGGTTCCCTAGACAAGAGTACGGTTCCCTGGACAAGCGCAATTATTCAAGTCGATAGAGCGGCGCCCTGAGGGCGCCGCTCTATTCTTTTGCGGATTCAATTGCAGCCAGGGCCTGCTCGAAAACCTCGTAAGGCTGCGCGCCCACGATCCGATAACTATCGTTTATGACAAAGGTCGGCACGGCCTTGACACCAAGTGACGCGGCCTCCGCAAGCTTCTTCTCCAAAACTTCAGCGTATTCGCCGCTCTTGACCGCGCTCTCCATTTCGCCGGCGTCCAGCCCGGCGTTAATTGCCGCCTCTCGCAAAACCTCCCAATTACCGATGTGCTGCCCCTCGCCATACAATTTTTGAAATACCGCCCGGTGAAATTCCTCACCCCGGCCGTGCGCATAGGCATACTCGGTTGCTTCGAGCGCCAGGCGGGAGTTTGAGATACGCCCCGAAAAGACCACCTTGAGGCCGCCAACGTCGGCCATCTTCTTTAGGCGCCGACGCGTATCTGCCATGTCAGCCAGGTATTCCCCGGGAATCTCCATGCCCTCCGGGGGCATGTTGGGACGCAGCAGATAGGGGCGCCACTCGATGACGACATCACCGTGCTCACGTTTCAGCTGTTCGACCGCGACCTGGCCGACGTAACACCAGGGTCAGACGTAATCTGAGTATATTGTCAGCTTGAAAGACATCTTCACCTCATCCCTGACCCGGGTTGGGTGCTTTACCCGATCTCGCCAACGATTGGGAAATTATCAAGCCGGTCGGGCTCGTGCGGAGCGTCTGCGATCTCATTGGTCAGGTCTTTGCCGGCGTCGTGCTCGCCTTGGTGTGAGCCGTCTTCCCAGAGATAGCTGGATGAGACATCAAAGACCTTCCCGTCGTAAGCGACGTAAACCGGCGCCCCGTTCTCCCCCTTGTAGCCTTTCAGCTCCTCGAACGTGAATTTTTTCATGGGTCCCCCGCTGGTTGTTTATTCTGTCGTTACGCCGTCAAACTCCGCCTCGTTCGCCTCAGCCTCTTCTTTTGTCGTCCGCACTATCCCGTCTTTATGGTGAGCAGGAGAATATATCGTGTAGAGCTTCAGATCTTCGCTATCCGAAGAGTTGATCACATTGTGCTCCGCACCTGCAGGAACGACCACGGCGTCGCCATCCCTTACTTCGTAATCATTTCCATCGATGATCACTTTCCCTTGTCCCTTTTCAAATCGAAAAAATTGATCGTTGCCTTCGTGCACTTCCATTCCAATTTCTTCTTTCGGTCTCAGGCTCATCAGAACAAGCTGGCTATGCGGGCCGGAGTATAAAACCTTGCGGAAATTGTTATTTTCCAGCGTCAACCCTTCGATGTTGTTCTTGTATCCTTTCATTTATTCTCCCCTTTCATCCGGAATAAAGAAATACCCTAAAAAGTCATTTAGCATGCTTGCTATCAGGATTTCGAGTATAAAAAAATTCCTTTCCCAAGGCATTTTTTAAGGCGGGGTGGTGGTGGGCGATACCGGGTTGGAACCAACCGCTCAATACGCATGAATATGGTGGACTCTGTAGTGCGTTATCCGAACTTCTCTATTTTAAATCAGCTTTCAGGATCTGTGAAGAGGGTTTTCGGCTAGCCAGTCTAGCCAATTCATCCACTGGCATTTATACATCATAGTGAAGCTAGGTATTGAAGCTAGGACCTGTTGTCTCTTTGAGCTTCAAACCATATTTTGCAGTTTTCGTACTCCATATTCAGATGGGTTATTCTTTTGGAACTATGAATCACCTAGTCCCTATTTTCCAATTTGGTTAGCTTCCAACCGTCATCAGTTTCAGCGAGGGTCTGCCCTACGGACTTGGTTGTTTCAACGCCGTTATCATCTTTCAAGGTCACTTCTGTATCGACCCCCGCGAGACGGCCGTCATACTCAAACCTTTCCCCCTTTATAGAATAGCTCACAAGCTTACCCGCATATCTCTTACAGCTATTGACATAGTTGTCAAGAACCTTGGGTCGGCCACTTACTACCAAGTCGGGTACCGCTTCGCAATTATTATCTTGTGTAGCTTGATAGTATTTTTCGACGACCTGCGACGGCGTATCACCGCTCGCGCAGCCAATAATTGTTACGGCCGTTAGCCCCACAACCGTCGTTGCTACCAAAATCAATATCCATCTCAAAACTGTATGTCTCATTCTGATGGACATCTGCTTAATTTTAATCGCCTCGGCGCAACCCTAGTTTTGACCGCCAGTCTATGGTTTCTTCTTGGTCTTTTTGTCATTTTGCTGCTTCTTTCGCCCATGCTATCTGCAACAAGTGTTTGTAGCCCAGATTGGAACCCAGTTCGCATTGTAAATCACCACGTTGCCATCGTTCTGGACAAACAGCCCAGAAACCGAGTTGCAAGCCGTATTGGAATACCACATAGGATACCCGTCCGAGGTGGAAACAACCAAGTTACCATCTGAACGCATAACTGCGTATCCTGTCTTGCGCTTTCGATTGAATCTTCGTTCTATCTAAATTCGAGCCTGCCGTGCTCTCAGGCTTTTTTTGAATCAAATAATGGCTTGGTTAAGCCATTTCTTAGGGGTAGGAATCTGGTGGGCGATGGCGGGCTCGAACCACCGACCCCCTGCGTGTAAAGCAGGTGCTCTCCCAGCTGAGCTAATCGCCCACGTTTGCCGCCGGTCAGAAGTTTCGACCGGATGGCTGTGGAAAAATGGTACCCCCAGGGGAATTCGAATCCCCGCCGCCGCCGTGAAAGGGCGGTGTCCTAGGCCACTAGACGATGGGGGCAGATAAAATGGTGAGCCGTGCTGGGCTCGAACCAGCGACACCCGGATTAAAAGTCCGGTGCTCTACCAACTGAGCTAACGGCCCACAATAACCGGATATCACCCGCTGCTTCGCGGACAACATAGTGTACCAGCAGCTTCCCCGCCGGGCAAACCGTGGCGACGGCGCCTTTCTGTAAGCTTTTCCCTTTAATTCGCCGGTACGAAACCTTGCCTGCGAAGAAAGGGAAACGCGATCGAATGAACGGCGTGGCCGCGAGGAAAAGACGTCACGCCTGCCTGATGCGGGTCCCGCCGATAACCTAGTGCAGGAAGTGCCGCGTATTGGTGAAGATCATCGCCAGGTCATGCTCGTCGCAGAGCTTGATGACTTCCTCGTCGCGGTTCGAGCCGCCGGGCTGGATAACCACCGTGATCCCCTTGGGGATGGCCAAGTCCAGCGCGTCGGTAAAGGGGAAGAAGGCGTCGGAGCCTACCGCCGCGCCCTGCAGCTCTCCCTGTGACTTGTCCAGGGCGATGTTCATCGAGTCGACGCGGCTCATCTGGCCGGCGCCGATGCCCAGCGTCGCCAGGTTGTTGGCCAGCACGATGGCGTTGGAGCGCACATGCTTGGCGACCCTCCAGGCAAACATGGCGTCGCCCCACTCACGCTCGTTCGGATGCCGTTTGGTGACGACCTCCATGCCATCGCGCTCGTCGATGCCGGAGTCCTTGTCCTGCACCAGCAGCCCGCCCATGACCTGCCGGTAGGCCGGCTCGCTGGTGCCCACCTTGCGGCGCTCCTCGTTGACCAGCAGCCGGATCCGTTCCTTTTGCGTCAATATCTCAACCGCCTCGGCCACGAAGCCCGGGGCGATCAGCACTTCAATGAACTTCTTGGCGAGGGTCTCGGCCAGCTCCTCGTCGACGATACGGTTGAGCGCGACCACCGAGCCGAAAGCGCTGATCGGGTCGGCGGCCAGCGCCTTGCGATAGGCGGTGCCGATATCTTCAGCCACGGCCACGCCGCAGGGGTTGTTGTGCTTGGTGATGACCGCCGCCGGCAGCGCGAACTCACGCAACAGCTCCCGCGAGGCGTTCATGTCGAGCAGGTTGTTGAAGCCCAGCTCGATGCCGTGCAGCTGGGTCACCCGGGAAAGCAGGTGCCGCCGGGCGTTGACCTCGGCGTAGTAAGCGGCGCGCTGGTGCGGGTTATCGCCGTATTTGAGGTCCTGCACCTTCTCGTAGTCCAGCAGCATGAACGGAGGGAAATCGGAGACACCCTCACTGAACCAGTTGGCGATGACGAAATCGTAATGGGCCGTCGTGTGGAAGGCCTGGGTGGCCAGGTCGCGCAGGGTCTCGAAGCTGAGCTGGTTGTCGTTCTCCTTCATCTCATCGATGATGTCGTTATAGCGCCGCGCGTCGGTGACCACAGCCACGCTCTTGAAGTTCTTGGAGGCGGCGCGAATCATTGTCGGCCCGCCGATATCGATGTTCTCGATGACCTCTGCCTCGGTGACGCCGCGGCGCCCGGAAACTTCCTCGAAGGGATAGAGGCTGACGACGACCATGTCGATCGGCTTGATGTTCTGCTCCTTCAGCGTCAGCATGTGCTCGTGCTTGTCGCGGTCGGCCAGCAGGCCGGCGTGGATGTTGGGGTGCAGCGTCTTCACCCGGCCGTCGAGGATCTCGGGGAAGCCGGTGACGTCGCTGATGCCGGTCACGGGAATGCCTTTGTCCTTGAGGAACTTGGCGGTACCGCCGGTGGAAATGATCTCCACACCGAGGTCGCTGAGCGACTGGGCGAACTTGTCCAGCCCGATCTTGTTCGAGACAGATATGAGTGCGCGTTTGACTTTCAAGACTTCCTCCCCGTTGGCGGCATAAATACTAGGTATCTTCCAATACAACCCGGCGCGGGTTTTCCTCGTCGAAACTCACCCGGCCGCCCGCGATCAGCTCGATGGCACGCGGCAACAGCCGGTGCTCGACTTCATGGATCCGCTCACGCAGACTTTGCACCGTGTCATTATATTTAATTTCCACTGCTTCTTGAAGAATGATCGGGCCGGTGTCAGCGCCCTCGTCGACATAATGCACCGTGACCCCGGTGACCCGGGCGCCATAATCCATTGTGTCCTCGATAGGGCTGCCGCCGGGAAAAGCGGGCAGCAGCGACGGATGCAGGTTGATCACCTTGTAGGGAAACCGGTCCAGAAAGGCCGGCGTCACCAGCATCATATAGCCCGCCAGTACCACCAGTTCCACCTCGTGGCGCTCGAGCTCCGCGGCCATCGCCAGGTCATGTTCCAGCCGCTCCTCGAAATCGATCATCGGAAATACAGCGGTGGATATGCCGGCCTCCGCCGCCCGCGTCAGCCCCTGGGCCTTGTGGTTATCGCTCACAACCAGGGCGATCTCGATATTGGCAGAGCTATGATGCAGCTTGTCGATGATGCTCTGCAGGTTGGAACCGGAGCCGGAAACCAGCACTCCCAGCCGGAAAGGGCGCTCGCCGGTGTCAGCCGCGGCGGCGTTCATTGGGTCCTAGACGATCTCCGTCTTGTTGTCACCGCTGACCAACTCTCCTATTCTCAGCGCGCCCGGCACCGCGGCAATAGCCTTCGCTTCGTCCGGCGCCGGCACGATGGCGACGTAGCCGATGCCCATGTTGAAAGTCCGGAACATCTCACCGGTCTCGACATTGCCCAGCCGCTGAAGAGTATCAAAGAGCGGCGGAATCGTCCACTGGGAGCGCTCGACACGGGCCGACAGGCCAGCGGGAATAACCCGGGGCAGGTTCTCTGGCAACCCGCCGCCGGTGACGTGGGCCATGGCGTGGATGTCGGCGGCCGCCATCAGCGCCGCCACGTCCCGGGCATAGATTTTCGTGGGGGTAAGGAGCGCTTCGCCGACGGAGCCGCCAGACGCGACCGCCTCCAGGCCGCCTGAACTTGTATCAGCTGCGCTGTTGGCTTCCCCGCCTGCGCCCTCGGCTCCTCCGCTTGCCCCGACCGGCTGCATTCCAAAACCTTCGATCAGGTCCTTGTAAGAAATTTTGTTGACCTCGAGGATCTTCCTGACCAGTGAAAAACCGTTGCTATGGACGCCGCTGGAAGGAAAGCCGATGATAACGTCTCCCGCCTGCGCCCGGCTGCCGTCGATGATGGCGCTCTTCTCCACCACGCCCACCGCGAAGCCAGCCAGGTCGAAATGTCCGCCCTGGTATAAGTCAGGCATCTCGGCGGTCTCTCCGCCGAGCAATGCGCACCCTGACTGCCGGCAACCCTCGGCCACTCCCTCAACCAGCGCGGCGGCCTTCTCCGGCTCCAGCCGGCCCACGGCCAGGTAGTCGAGAAAGAAGAGGGGGCGGGCGCCGGTGACCAGCAGGTCGTTCACCGACATGGCGACCAGGTCGATGCCCACGGTACCGTAGATGCCCAGCGCCTCGGCTATCAGCACCTTGGTGCCGACGCCATCGGTCGCCGAGACCAGGACCGGTTCCTTCATAGCGGGCAACTCAATCATCCCGGCAAAGCCGCCAAGCCCGCCGATGATCTTCAAATCTCCCGTAGTCGAGGCTACCGCCGAGCGGATCCTGTTCACGACTTCGGCGCCGGCATCGATGTTGACGCCGGCGCCGGCATAGGTCAGCGGCTGGCCTTTTCCGGAAGATTCTATGCCACCGGCTCCTTGTCCGCCGGTTCCTTTGCCGCGGGGTCCTGTTCAATCTGCTCAAACCGGTGCTTGCTCAGCTTCAGTTCAGCGGGAATGTCGATCGGGTAGTTGCCGGTGAAGCAGGCGCGGCAGAAATCTTCCGCCGGACGGCCCAGCGCCCGCTGCAAACCAGCGAGGGAAATGTATTCCAGCGAATCGGCGCCCACCTGTTTGCGGATCTCCTCGACAGTCTTCTCGGAGGCGATCAGCTCGGTGTTCGTCGCCGTATCGATCCCATAAAAACAGGAATGGGTGATCGGCGGCGAGCTGATGCGCAGGTGGACTTCGGTGGCGCCGGCGTCGTATAGCATCCTGACCAGCTTCTGGGTCGTGTTGCCACGGACGATCGAGTCGTCCACCACCACCAGGCTTTTCCCCTTGATAGCTTCGGACAGGGGGTTGAGTTTTATGCGGATGCCATGCTGGCGCAGATTCTGGTCCGGCTGGATGAAGGTCCGCCCGACGTAACGGTTCTTGATCAGGCCCTCGCCGTAAGGGACGCCGCTGGCCCGGGCGAAACCGATGGCCGCCGGCGTGCCCGTGTCGGGGATCGGGATGACCATGTCGGCCTCGACCAGTGATTCGCGAGCCAGCTCCTCGCCCATGCGATTCCTGGCCTGGGAGACGTTGAGGCCGTTGATGACCGAGTCGGGCCGCGCGAAGTAAATGTATTCAAAGATGCAGAAGCCCTGCCGCTTTTTAGGCTCGACGACCTGCCGCAGCTCCAGCTTGCCGTCGGTGATGACCGCCATCTGCCCCGGCTCGATCTCCTGCAGGAACTTGGCTCCCAGGATATCCAGGGCGCAGCTTTCCGAAGCCAGCACGTAGTGCTCATCCTCGAGCTTGCCCACGCAGAGCGGGCGCACGCCCCAGGGGTCGCGGAATCCGACGACGGTGCCCTGGCTGAGCAGAACCACCGAGAAAGCGCCCTTGATCCTGGGCATGCTCTCCGCCACGGCGTCGCGTATGTCCTCGGCCGGGTTGGTGGCAATGAGCGCCGCCAGCAGTTCGCTGTCGCTGGTGGAGGTGAGCTTGATTCCCTGGGGTCCCATAATCTCGCGCAGCTCTGCCGTGTTGACAATATTGCCGTTATGGGCGAGCGCCAGCGTATGGCCGTTGCGGTTGAGGCAAACCGGCTGGGCGTTGGCCCAGCGGGTGGAGCCGGTGGTCGAGTAACGTACGTGGCCAATGGCCGCCTGCCCCGAGAGGCTCTTTAGGGTCTGCTCCTTGAAGACCTGCGAGACCAGGCCCATGTCCTTGATGGCGGTCAGGTGGCCGTCGTCGTCGACAGCGATGCCGGCGCTCTCCTGGCCGCGGTGCTGCAGCGCGAAGAGGGCAAAAAAGGCCAGCCGGCTGACATCTCGCCCGGGGGCTACGGTGCCGAATACGCCGCAGGCCTCTTCCGGCTTGTCATGATCAAAAAGATCAGGGGACGCGGGTTTTATATGTTTCTGGGATTCAGTCATTTTTTCGCTCGTTGCTGGCCCGCTTCGGCTTATCCATGCACCAGGGCTTCCAGCGCCGCACCCCAGGCTTGCGCCGCCTGCTCTACCGGCAGGTTGACCTGGTCGGCGCCTCCAGCCCTGATAACCAGCCGGTCGCCTTCGACACGGCCGATGACCGACACCGGCAGATCCAGCGCCAGCTGGGCAAAGTGTTCCAGGTCATTTTTCGCCACGGTGACCACTATCAGCCCCGGCGCCTCGCCAAACAGCAGCAGGTCCGGCCGCTGGTCCGTGCCCAGCTCGATGACAGCGCCCCGGCCGCCTGCAATCGCCGACTCGGCGAGGCAACAGGCCAGTCCGCCATCGCTGACGTCGTGGGCGCTTTTCACCAGTCCTTCAAGGATAGCTTCTCTGACTAGCAATTGCAGCTTCTTTTCCATTTCGAGATCCACGTCGGGTATGCGGCCCGCTACCTCGCCATCGATGCGCAGCTGATACTCGGAGCCATCAATCGCGGCCCGGGCGTTGCCGAGGAGCAGCACCGTATCGCCCTCATCCTGGAAAGCAGTCGTCCCGATCAGGGAAACATCCTCGACCAGTCCCATCATCCCGACTACGGGATTGGGATATATGGCCTGACCGAAGCTCTCGTTGTAAAAACTGACGTTGCCACCGGTGACCGGAGTCTCGAAGGCCTCGCAGGCCTCGGCCATTCCCTCGACCGCCTCCTTGAACTGGTGATAGATCTCGCCCTTCTCGGGATTACCGAAGTTGAGACAGTTGGTAACGGCCAGCGGCTTGGCCCCCGTGCAGGAAAGGTTGCGCGCCGCCTCGGCGACCGCGGCCCGGGCGCCCCGGCGCGGGTCGAGATAGCAGCGCCGGCCGTTGCCGTCAGTGGTCAGCGCCACGCCGCTCCGGCGTCCCTTGATGCGCAGCACGGCGGCCTCGCCCCCCGGCCAGAGAGCATTGTTGGTCTGGACCATGTGGTCGTACTGCTCGTAGACCCAGCGCTTGTCACAAATGTTCGGCGAGCGCAAAAGGGTCGTCAAAGTCTCGTTGAGGTCCGAGGGCAGGCGGTAATGATCCTCGGCCAGCGGCTCGTCCACTTCGTGGGCCGGGCGCACGGCCTCGACGATGTATGTGGGAGCGTCATCCACCAGCGCGTCCACCGGCATGTCGGCGACCATCTCCTCGCCGAGGAAGACCCGCAGCCGCTTCGTGTCGGTCACTTTGCCGATGATGACGGCGTCCAGGTCCCATTTTTCGCAGACCGCCAGGGCTTCGTCCTTGAGCTCGGGAGTGACGACGGCCAGCATGCGTTCCTGCGACTCGGAGATCATGATCTCAAAAGGCTCCATGCCCTGCTCGCGCAGCGGCACCCTGGAAATGTCCATGTCGATGCCGACGCCGCCCTTACTGGCCATCTCGCTGGAGGAACTGGAAAGGCCGGCGGCCCCCAGGTCCTGCAGCGCCACCAGCAGCCCCTTGTCACGCATCTCCAGGCAGGCTTCGAGCAGCTTCTTCTCGGTGAAGGGGTCGCCCACCTGGACCGTCGGGCGCTTCTCCTGGGCGGTCTCGTCAAACTCGGCCGAGGCCAGGATGCTGGCGCCGCCGATGCCGTCGCGGCCGGTGGTGGAGCCGAAAAGCAGCACCAGGTTGCCGGGCCCCTCGGCCTTGGCGCGTAAAATTTTGTCCTGCTCGACAAGGCCCACGCACATGACGTTGATCAGGCAGTTGCCCTCGTAGGCGTCCTCGAAGTGGATCTCGCCGGCGATGGTGGGAATGCCCATGCAGTTACCATATGCCGCGATGCCCTCGACCACGCCCTCCAGCAGATACTTCTGGCGCGGCTTCTCCAGCGAGCCGAAGTGCAGCGGGTCCAGGTTGGCGATCGGCCGCGCGCCCATGGCGAAGATGTCGCGGACGATGCCGCCGATGCCGGTGGCCGCGCCCTGGAAGGGCTCGATGGCGGAGGGATGGTTGTGGCTCTCGATTTTCATGGCGATGGCGAGCCCGTCGCCGATGTCGATGATGCCGGCGTTCTCGCCGGGTCCCTGGAGAATGCGCTCACCCTCGGTGGGCAGATTCTTGAGCAGCGGACGCGAATGCTTGTAACCGCAATGCTCGCTCCACATCAGCGAGAAGACAGCCAGCTCGGTGTAGTTGGGCTCCCGTCCCATGGCGTCGCAGATGCCGCGGTATTCCTTCTCCTTGAGCCCGAGCAGTTCGTAGGCTGGTTTCTGGCCGGTGGCGCTCATCAGCTTGCCGCCGCTTTCCCGGCAACCGCGCTGATGATCGACTCGAACACGGCACGCCCGTCGGTGCCGCCGACAATTTCGTCACAAACGCGTTCGGGATGGGGCATCAGCCCGAAAACGTTGCCTTCCCGGTTGCAGACGCCGGCGATATTGCCCAGCGAACCGTTGGGATTCGACGCCGGCGTGGTCTCGCCTTCCTCATCGCAGTAGCGCACCACGACCTGCCCGTTCGCCTCGAGCTCGGCCAGACCGGTTTCATCAATAAAATAGTTACCCTCATGGTGGGCGATGGGCACCCCGATGACCTGCCCGCGCTCATAGTCGGCAGTGAATGGCGTCTCGTTGTTCTCTACTCGAAGGTTCACCTGCTTGCAGACAAACTTCAGCCCCTCGTTCTGGTGCATGGCGCCGGGGAGCATCCCCGCCTCCAGCAGGATCTGGAAACCGTTGCAGATGCCGATCACCAGCCCACCGTCGTCGGCGAAACGCCTGACCCCTTTCATGATCGGGGAAAAACGGGCTATAGCGCCGCAACGCAGATAATCGCCGTAGGAAAAACCGCCGGGAAGGATGATGCAATCGAGCCCCTCGAGCTCGGTGTCCTTGTGCCAGAGGTAGCGGGCATCGACGCCGGCGAACGAGCGGACAGCGTCGTAAGAGTCGGCGTCGCAGTTGGAGCCGGGAAAGACGACGACCCCGAAGCGGACGGGCGTAACTTCGGTCTGTGGGGAAACAGCCACTACCCGGGCACTAGCTCGAATTCAAAATCCTCGATGATCGGATTCGCCAGCAGTTTGTGGCACATCTCGTCGACGGCCGCGCCGGCGGCTTCGCCATCGGGAAGCTCCAGTTCGATGTACTTGCCCACGCGGACGTTAGAAACTCCCTCGAATCCCAGCGCCGGCAACGAGCGCTCAATGGTCAGCCCCTGGGGGTCGAGGATTCCTGCCTTGGGCGTTATATAAACTTTCGCTTTCATCGCAACTCCTTCATTAGCTCTCCACCCGGTTCAGCATCTCTTCGTATGCTTCCTCAACGCCGCCCAGGTCGCGGCGGAAACGGTCCTTGTCCAGCTTCTCGCGGGTCTCCGCGTCCCAGAAACGGCAGGTGTCGGGGCTGATCTCATCGCCGAGGATGATGTTGCCCTCGCTGTCAATACCAAATTCCAGCTTGTAATCAACCAGGATCACCTTGCGCTCAGCGAAAAATGCGCTCAGCACTTCATTCACGCGGAGCGCCAGCCGTTCGATCTCATCACGCTCGGCCCGGGTCACCAGCTCCAGCTCCTCGATATGGGCGTCGGTGATCAGCGGATCGCCCAGCGAATCATCCTTGAGAAAGAACTCCAGCATCGGCTTCTTCATCTTCACGCCCTCCTCGAAACCGAGACGCTTGCAGATGCTGCCGGCGGCGTAATTGCGGACCACGACCTCCACCGGAAACATCTTCAGCTTCTTGCAGAGCAGTGTGTCCTCGGCCGTGCGCTCCACCAGCTGGGTGGCGACGCCATTCTCCTCCAGCAGCCGGAACAGCCGCGTGGAGATGGCGGCATTGCGCACGCCCTTGTGGGCTATCTGCCCCTTCTTCTTGCCGTCAAAGGCGGTAGCGTCGTCCTTGAACTTCTGCGACACCAGGTTGGGGTCGTCGGTGGCGTAAACGATTTTGGCCTTGCCCTCGTAAAGTTTCTCAGGCGCCATGTCCACCTCCTGGACTCATTATTGGGGACGTACGTTTCCTCTGTTTCCTAATTGCTTTCGCGATGATCCCCTTGTACAAAAAATTGCCCTTTTTAGGAAACATAGGAAACGTACGTCCCTAAAGGGTTATCTCACACTTCCAGCTTTTCCAGACGCGCGAAAACGGCGCCGATGTTTTCCAGGTAGCGGGCGGGGTCGAAGCAGCTATCCAGCTCGGCTTCGGTGATTGATGCCCTAACGGTTTCGTCTTGTGATATCAGTTCTTTGAAGCTGGTCTTGTCCTGCCAGGCCTTCATGGCGCTAGTCTGGACGACCCGGTAGGCCTCCTCGCGGGAGAGCCCGTTGTCTATCAATTTTAACAGAACCGATTGGGAGAAAACCAACCCGTAGCTGGACCAGAGATTCTGCATCATTCGATCAGGATAGACGATGAGGTTGTCCATCAAATCAGCCCACTTGTAGAGCATGTAGTCAAGCAGGATGGTGCTGTCCGGCAGGATCACCCGCTCGGCCGATGAGTGCGAGATATCACGCTCGTGCCAGAGGGCGTTGTTCTCGAAAGCAACCATGGCGTTGGCGCGGATGATGCGCGCCTGACCGCACATGCGCTCGCTGATGATCGGGTTGCGCTTGTGGGGCATGGCGGAAGAACCCTTCTGCCCCGGCTTGAACGCCTCCTCGGCCTCCAGCACCTCGGTTCGCTGCAGATGCCGCACCTCGACCGCCATCTTCTCGATAGTGGAAGCGATTACCGCCAGCGTCCCCATGTACTCGGCGTGCCGGTCGCGCTGGATGACCTGGGTCGAGGCCGGCGACGCCGCCAGCCCCAGCTTGTGGCAGACATCATCCTCGATATCCGGCGGTATCATGGCGTAGGTGCCGACCGCGCCGGATATCTGCCCCACCGCCACCGCCTCGCGCGCCCGCTCCAGCCGCTCGATGTTGCGGGCGATCTCGAAGCACCAGACAGCGAGTTTAAGGCCGAAGGTTATCGGCTCGGCGTGGATGCCGTGGCTGCGTCCGATCATGATGGTGTCGCGGTGCTCGAATGCCCGCTTCTTCAACACGCCCAGCAGATGCCGCAGGTCCAACAGGAGGATGTCGGAAGCGGCCTTGAGCTGCAGCCCCAGGCCGGTGTCCAGCGTGTCCGACGAGGTCATGCCGTAATGAATATATTTGGACGCCTCGCCCACATGCTCGCCCACATTGGTTAAAAAGGCGATGACGTCGTGGCGGGTCTCCTGCTCGATCTCCAGCACCCGGGCCACGTCGAAAGCCGCCTTCTCCTTGATCTGGGCCAGCGCTTCCGCCGGGATCAGCCCGCGCTCCGCCCAGGCCTCACAGACGGCGATCTCCACCTCGAGCCAGGTGGCCATGCGGCTCTCGTCCATCCAGATGGCGGACATTTCCGGGCGTGAATACTTGGGAATCAAGCAAAACCTCCGCTGATTATCATGATTTGCAGGTAAATTCCAGGAACAACACTCGGAAACCGGGTGACACGTCACTTGCTCATAATCAAAGGGACAGGTTACTTAACGAGCCAATCCCCAACGAGCACTATTATTTAACGAACCGGCGCCAGTTTCCACCCCCGGCGGATTCAACTCTCAAACGCAACAGAAATCAGGCCGCTGATTCCTGGTCGATTTTCCAGCCGGGGAAAACAAGCACAGCCGGATGACATCGAAGTACCCGCGCGAGCACTTTTGCCCGTTCCACGCCCAGATTGACACGATCGTTTTCAATGGCCGAGATTGTTGACTGCGGGATTCCTGATAATCTGGAAAGTTCATTCTGACTCAATTCCTGTAACTCCCGGATTATGCGCACGGATTCGCCAACAGATACATCAACCATCTTTTGCGCTTCGCGATAGTCTTTCATTTCATTTCCTCCTGTAATCATGAGGCGTCACATTGACCACCTTCACCAGAACTCGATCCCTTTCCACTTTATGTTTCATCCTATCACCAGTGTGGGAAATACCAAGCGATCGCGATCCCTTTTCGCCACAAGCCCTGGAGCGGTTTATATACCTTTTGGAAACCGCCGGACTCTTCATCTTCATGGCCGGTTTCGTATTCGGCCTCGGTGCGGTGGCCGTCATTAACCGGATGGGTTGAGAGTTCCATCACATAAACGCGGGAGAACCATATGAGTAGCGGCAGGAGATCGACCGAAGCCCCTGGCGAGGCACCACCAATAAGACTGGGCGTCAGCGCCTGCCTGCTGGGCGAAAAGGTGCGATATGACGGCGGCCACAAGCTGGACCACTACCTGACGGAGATCCTGGGCTCATTTGTCGACTGGGTGGCGGTCTGCCCGGAAGTGGAAATCGGACTGGGCATCCCCCGTGAACCGATGCGCCTGGTGGGTACGGCTGAAGACGCGCGCCTGATCACGCGCCAGACCCATATCGACCACACCGACCAGATGCGCAAATGGGCGCGGAGTCGCAGGCGCGAGCTGTCCCGGGAAAACCTGTGCGGTTTCATCTTTAAGAGCCGCTCACCCAGCTCGGGAATGACGCGCGTAAAGATCTACCGCGAGGACGGTGTGGCAGGTCCGGTGGGTTCGGGCATCTGGGCAGGCGCCTTCATGGCAGCCAACCCGTTGCTGCCGGTTGAAGACGAAGGCCGTCTGCGCGACGCCGGCATCCGTGAGAACTTCATCGAACGGGTGTTCGTCTACCACCGCTGGCTGCAACTCCTGGGAGAAATGCCGTCCACCGGGCGGCTGGTCGAATTCCACTCCGACCACAAATACCTGATCATGGCCCATAGTCCGGCACACTTGCGGCAGCTGGGACGGATAGTGAGCGGTTCAGATTCTGCAGAGAGCAAAGACCGCAGCTCGAACTTGCCACCCGCAGGCCAGGTCGCCATGCGAAAACCAGCGACCGGCAAGCACCCCGTCCCGACGGCCAAAAAACTATATGCAGCCTACCCGCCGCTGCTGATGGAGGCGTTGAAATTACAGGCTACAGTGAAAAAGAACGTCAATGTTCTCACGCATTTGATGGGCTATTTCAAGCGGACGCTGGCGCCCGATGAAAAACAGGAGCTGTTGGGAGTCATAGAAGAATATCACCACGGACTCACACCACTCGTCGTGCCGGTCACTCTGATACGGCACTATGTACGAAAATACGACGAGCCTTATCTGTCGCGTCAGCTTTACCTCAATCCGCACCCAGCCGAGCTGATGCTCAGGAACCACGTCTAGACGGACCCACCGTGTTTGCGGGCGAGGAAGAAATCCTGGGCCTGCCGCATGATTACGCGGATACCACCAGCATCGGCGATAAAAGTGAATGGATCTACCCAATACTGGTCAACCTGATCGAGTCAAACTAACGCGTCGGTTGCTCGCTCGAACCGCTTGCCCCCTACGGCGCTGCCATGATTATCCCCGATCATATCCGCTGCCCCTCTCGCGCCAATATATCCGTTACTCGTGATTTCATGTGTGATGAGCTCTTGAGGAAGGGTATATATAAAATAAATTTACCTGAGTGCTGCCCGCTCCCGGCGAGTTGCGGACAGCCAAAGGAGAAGGCAATGAAAACTGAAAAAGCGATGTTCGGAGCCGGCTGTTTCTGGGGAGTGGAATCCTCTTTCCGCCAAGTGGAGGGTGTCGTTGATGCCAGCGTCGGTTATTCCGGCGGCAGTTTCGTCAACCCGGCCTATGAGGACGTCTGTACCGGCAAGACCGGTCATGCGGAAGTGGTGCTGGTGGAATACGACCCAGCCCGGCTTTCCTATCAAGATCTGCTTGAGGTTTTTTGGGAGATACACGACCCCACCACGCCGAACCGCCAGGGGCCCGACCGGGGCAGCCAGTATCGCTCGGTCATCTTCTTCTACACGCCGGAACAGGAGCGGGATGCCCGGGAATCGATGGCCGCCGCCGATGCCAGCGGCCGTTTCCGCCGGTCGATCGTCACCGAGATCAATCCGGCCGGAGAATTTTACCGCGCTGAAGAATACCACCAGCGCTACAACGAGAAGCACGGCCGGCGCAGCTGCGGCTGAGCATAAGCGTTGCTGAGCCTTGGCCTACGCCTTACCGCGATCTACGCTTTGCCCCCGACTACACCTTTTCCAGCGCCACCGAGTTGATGCAGAACCGCTTGCCGGTGGGCTCGGGGCCGTCCTCGAAAACATGGCCGAGATGAGCGTCGCAAACGGCGCACTTTGCCTCAGTCCGCTTCATGCCGTGGCTGGTATCGGTCTTGTATTCGACCGCGTCCTCGGTGGCCGGTTCCCAAAAGCTGGGCCAGCCGGTGCCTGACACGAATTTGTTCCTGACGTCGAACAGTTCGTTGCCGCAGCAGACACAGCGATAGATGCCTTCCCTGGCGGGAATTGAACAGTCACCTGTATGTGGCATCTCCGTGCCCTTCTCCCGGCATACCCTGTACTGCTCCGGGGTCAAATGCCGCCGCCACTCTTCCTCGGTCTTTTTGATTTTGGCTTTCATGGTTTTGCTTCCTTCCCAAGAATCTGTGCATTCGTCTTTCCTTGAGATAAAGATTCCCGTTTACCGTTCGGGATAATCAACCAAACAGGCAGTTGAACACAAAGTGTCCCGGGGAAGTCGTCATGCCAATGCCTGAGCATGGCGGCATAGAGGCGGGGATAGTGTAATTCACGGCCAGAATATCGTGTGGGGCCGGTACTTGATATCCGGCCCCGCAGTAGCATTATGTTCTGCAATTGTTAAGCTGGAGTGAGTCCGGTGTAAAAATTCTGTAAGAAGATCATCCAGGCCAGGCGCAGGCCCGGGACAGTCTGAAGCGTCAGTTCTTCAAAGATATGCCGGATGGGATGCGGCCGGCATCGTCCTTCAGATGATGGCCAGCACCTTCGCCGCCATGATTGCCGCGTTCTTCGATCCGTTGATGGCCATGCAGGCGACGGGGACGCCCGGGGGCATCTGGACGATGGAGAGCAGGGAATCCATGCCGCCCAGATCATTTGTCTGAATCGGGACACCGATAACCGGCAGCGGAGTCAGCGAGGCGATCACTCCGGGAAGTGCGGCGGCCTTGCCGGCGCCGGCGATGATGATCTTGATGCCGCGACCGGCGGCACCTTCGGCGTAAGCCGCCAGCTTTTTGGGGTCGTGGTGGGCGCTGATGACATTGACCTCGTGGGGAATGCCCGTTCTTTTCAGCTCATCGACGGCGGCCTGCATCACCTCGCGGTCGGACTCGCTGCCCATGACCACGCCGACCAGGGCCGATCCAAAATCCATTTCCTGCAACATGGGTTCGAGCTCTTCGATGATGTCGGGCATTCGAATCCTCCTTGATTACAATAGGTTTCGCGCCGCCGGTTTCGCACGGCCGGTTTCGCACGGCCGGTTTCGCCTGAGCCGGCATTTCTTCAGCTCATGCCGGCTTCTCTGCCCGCGCCGTTTATCCTTCTGTGCGCGCCGGCTCCTCGGCGATGTCTCTACGGAACTGCCTGCCATCGAAACTGACCTTGCCGACCGCATCATAGGCTTTCGCGCGCGCGCCTTTGAAAGAGCGGTCCAGTGCGCTGATCCCCAGCACCCTGCCACCGTTGGTGATCAGACGGCCGTCCTCCTCGGCAGTGCCGGCGTGGAAGACCTCGACACCCGGCAGACCGCCGTCCAGCTCCAGGCCGCCGATGACATCCCCCTTGCTGGAAGACAGCGGATAACCGGCCGAAGCCATGATGACTGTCACGCAGCACTCATCTTTCCAGTGCAGTTTATGCGCCGACAGTGTGCCGTCGGCGCAGGCCAGCATCAGCTCCACCAGATCGTTTTCCAGCCGGGGCAGGATCGCCTGGGTCTCGGGATCGCCGAAGCGGGTGTTGAATTCGAGCACCCGGGGGCCGGCGGCGGTGAGCATGAGGCCGGCATAAAGCACGCCCTTGAACTCGATGCCCCGCCGGGCCAGCTCGGCCACCGTCGGCCGGTGCACCATATCGATAATCTCGTCAACCAGCTGGGACGGCACCCTCGGCACCGGGCTGTAACAGCCCATGCCACCGGTGTTGGGCCCATGGTCGCCTTCATAAATACGCTTGTAATCCTGGGCCGGCTCCAGCGGCAGGATCGTCTCGCCGTCGCAAAGCGCCAGCACCGAGCATTCGTGGCCGACCAGACACTCTTCCACCAGCACATCGAGTCCGGCGTCACCGAAGGAACGGTCGATGAAACAGGTGCGCATAGCGTCTTCCGCTTCAGCCATGGCCTCGGCGATGATGACGCCCTTGCCCGCGGCCAGACCGTTGGCCTTGACCACGACCGGGTAGGTAATGGCCGAGAGATGCGCCATCGCCCTTTGGTATTCGATGAAACGGGCGTAGCCCGCGGTGGGGACCCCGGCCGCGATCATGACTTCCTTGGCGAAGCCTTTGCTCCCCTCGAGCATCGCCGCCTCACGACCAGGGCCGAAGACCTTGTAGCCAGCGTCGCGGAGCGTGTCGCCGAGCCCCGCGCAGAGCGGCGCCTCGGGACCGATCACCACCAGGCCGGGATCGAGCCGCTTGGCCAGGCCGAGGAGGCCGGGGATATCAGAATCAGAAATCGAATGGCAGATCGCCTGGTGGGCGATACCGGCGTTGCCGGGAGCACAGTGGACCTCCGCGACCAGGCTGCTCACGAGAGTCTTCCTGACTATGGCGTGCTCCCTGCCGCCTGAACCGATTACCAGAACTTTCAAATTAACCCCTTTCCAGCGCTATTCTATCCTGCCAGAAGAAAGCGCTCAAGGCTCCCTGATTCTTTGCTTATCACCGACGCTGCCTGCCATGACTCCCGGCTCGTGCTAATATACAAATTCACTAATCAGAGGAAGGCTGTTCAGATGAAACTGGGAATCATAGGACTGCCTAACGCGGGCAAGACCACCATCTTCAACGCTCTCACCGGGCAGGAGCTGGAGGCAGCCCCCTACCCGAACCCCATCGGCACCGAACACCACGTGGGCGTGATCAAGGTGCCCGACGTGCGCATCGACCGGCTCTCGGAGATCTTCAAGCCGAAAAAAACGACTTACGCCGACGTGCAATGCGTTGATATCACCGGCATCAGCCGCGGCATCTCCGGCAGCAAGCAGAAGACGGCGGTCTTCAACGAATTATGGGAATGCGACGCCGTCATCCATGTGGTGCGGGCCTTCGAGGACGATGGCATCGTCCACCCCGATGGCAAGGTAGACCCCGTTCGCGACGCTGCCGCCCTTGAGCTGGAGCTGGTCTTCCATGACCTGGAGCTGGTGGAAACACGGCTTGAGCGCATCGCCAATTCTATGAAGAAAGGCATCGGCGACGGCCTCGAGGCCGAACGCGATGTGCTGCGGAAGTGCCTGGCTCTGCTGGAGGAGGAAAAGCCACTCAGAAACCTCTCCCTGTCGGACAAGGAGCGGGAAGCAATCGGCTCGTTGATGTTTGCGTCGCTGAAACCGGAGCTGGTCGTGCTGAACGTAGGCGAGGATGACATCGGCTCGGAAAAGACCGTAGCGGCAGTCGCGGCGCTGGAAGAATTCTACGCGGGCAAGGACGCCCTGGTCTTCTCGCTCTCCGGCAAGATCGAAACCGAACTCTCACAACTTGAAGCCGAAGACGCCGCCGCCTTTCTCGAAGACCTGGGCATCGAGGAACCCGCCATGAACCGGATCATCCGCGAAGCTTACCGGCTCCTCGGGCTGATCTCCTTTTTAACGGCGGGAGAGGATGAGGTCCGGGCCTGGACCATCCGCAAGGGAACGGTGGCCGTAAAGGCGGCGGGGAAGATCCACTCGGATATCGAACGCGGTTTCATCCGGGCCGAGACGATCAGCTACGATGACTTCATAGCCGCCGGCTCTATGGCCAAGGCCAAGGATCTGGGAACGCTGCGGCTGGAGGGTAAGGAGTACGAGTTTCAGGACGGCGATATCGTCAACTTCCGGTTCAACGTCTAAAGTATAAAACTACGCGGACGGGGGGCGGGCTCGCGATAAATCCCGGTTCCTAAATATCGCCTCGGCGGAACTTGTCCTGGATACTGCGGCTCTTCTGAGACATGAATTTATTGACGAAGTCATTAGCCTCCTGAAGCCATTCCAGTTTTTGTTTCGGGGTCAGGCTCGCGTGTTTGCGGATTTGCTCCCTTGTCACTATATAGGTATAACCTCTGGGCACTGGTTCTGACACGGTTTATTCTCCCTCTTCCGCTTCCGCTTTCTTCAACGATTCCACGTCCGCAATGTCTTGCTTCCTGCCGATTGCCTGTTTTAGCTCAATCAAATGCGGAAGTGAAATGAGGCTGATTTTAATATCATCGGCCTGCAGTTCAACTCTCGCCGCGTACATCTCCCCGAAGTCCAGCGGTGGTTCCAGTACGATGTCAACTTCGCGATAAGGGGCCTCACTCCCGACGCTTTGAAAGGTCAATGCCTCGAGATGTTTTTCTTCCCGCCAGCGGCTCCGCTCTTCCGGATCAGCGAGGCTGTGTGGATCAAGCGGCAGAGAGAGTTTCAAGCCTGCCTCTTCCAGGGCGTCCAACAGGGCGTCAACATTTTCTGCAGTGAGATCCACCGCAATGTCCAGGTCCGCAGTCATCCGGGGAACGCCATGCAGATTAACCGCCACGCCACCCATGATAAGGTAACGAACCCCATATTTCTGCATTGACCTCAGGATTTTTTCGTAGAACAATTGAGCCGTTCTCCCCGCTGCTTTATTTTGATGCAACCATTCTACAACACGCCCTCTTGTTCTTCCTCGTCCGCCTTCACCTTCAACATCAGCGACGGGATTATCGCCAGGGCGCACATGATTGCCGCGACGATGAAGAAGCGGTGCAGCACAATCAGGATAGCGTCCATGCTGCGCTGTTCCACGACCGCGCGCATGCGCTCCATCTGCTCGGCGAAACTCTGCTGCCTTTGAAGCAGCGGCAGACCCTCCAGGTCGAGCGAGCTCTCGAAGGTATAGATTCCCCAGCCGCCCAGTGCCGCCAGACCCACCATCATCCCCGTGGTCTTGGCAACGATATGGATCGCCGAGCCCAGCGCCAGCCGTGTCCGTGAAACCGAACCCACAACCGCCGCCGCCAGCGCGGGGCTATTGAGGCCGAAGCCGAAGCCGGCGATCATCAGGTCGCGGGTCTGAATCGAACTCGAGACATGCTCCGGCCAGCGGCTGACCAGAAACATACCGACAGCCGCCATGGCAAAGCCCGCGGCGGCGGTCCAGCGATGGCTGATGCGGTTCACCAGCAGACCGCCGATGACGGCGCCGATGGGGATCATCACAGTCATGCGGATAACCAGCAGGCCACCTTCGATGGGCGTCGCCGAGACCGTCGTATAGGCGAACATCGGCACCTGCACCAGCGCCGTGATCATCGCCACGCCTTCAAACAGGTTGGCCAGGTTGGCCGCCGAGAAGGTCACGTTTTTAAACATGCTCAGCCGCAATGTCGGATGCTCCTGGTTTCGCTCCACCCAGACGAACGCCGCCAGCAGGGCTACACCGGCAGCCAGCATCGGGAACACGAACTGGTTCCAGCCCATGGTGCGCTGGCCGGAAAGCCCCACCGTGACCATGGTGAGAAACATGGCCAGCAACACCGCGCCCCGGTAATCGATATAAGCCCGCCGCCGTGGCCAGCTGGGCACCATGAAATGGACGACGGCGATCACCGCCAAGCCCAGAGGGACGTTGATCCAGAAGATGCCGCGCCAGCCGATGGGTTCGGCGACCAGGGCGCCATATAGCGGGCCGATGACGCCGCCAGCCTCGCCGGCCGATACCAGTATGCCGATGGCCAGCCCCTGCATCTTGCGGCTGAAACCGAGCCCGACCATTCCCATGGCGATGGGCACAATGGCGCCGCCGCCCACGGCCTGGATCGCCCGGAAAAACGCCAGCCATTTGAGCGTGGGCGCCAGGGCGCACATGATCGATCCAGCGATGAAGATGAGGATGGAGACATTGAAGAGCAGGCGGTGTCCCAGCAGGTCAGCGATGCGCCCCATAACCGGCATGACAACCGTGTAGCCAACCAGGTAAGCGGTGATGATCCAGCCGGCCCGTTCCACGGCCGAAGGCGAAAAAGCGCCCTCGTAATCCTTGATGATGGTCGGCAGGAGAGCCGAGACCGCGGTCTGGTCCAGGGCCGCCAGGAAGATGCCAAAGCAGATGACGGCCAGCGCCACCCAGGCACTCTTTTTGCTCATGGTCCCACCCGGAGCTTCCAGCACACTGCCTCCCGCCGGCCGCTCCCCGATTTACGGGTCGCCGGCCGTCCTAGACCTCTACCAGTTCGTCCCTTCCGGGACCGACGCTGACCATTTTCACCGGCACATCCGCCTCCTCGGCGATCAGGTCGAGGTAGTCACGCGCCTCGCGGGGCAGGTCGGCCAGCTTGCGAACGCCGCTGATGTCTTCTTTCCACCCGGGCACGGTCTGATAAACAGGGCTGCAATGATAAAAAGTGGATTGATGCGACGGGAAATCGACAAAGTTCTCGCTCTGGCCGTTGTGGGAGTACTCGTACATGGAGCAGACCTTGATCTGGTCGAGACCGGAAAGCACGTCCAGCTTGGTGATGGCCAGGCCGGTGAGCCCGTTCAGCCGCACCGCGTACTTGAGAATGACCAGATCGAGCCAGCCGCAGCGCCGCTTGCGCCCGGTGGTGGTGCCGTATTCGTTCCCCTGCCTGACCAGCTGGTCGCCCAGCTCGTCGGTCAGCTCGGTGGGGAAGGGACCCTCGCCGACACGGGTGGTGTAAGCCTTACAGACGCCCATGACCTCGTCGATCATCGTCGGACCGACTCCGGCGCCGACACAGGCCGCGCCGGCGATGGGATTGGACGAAGTGACAAAGGGATAGGTGCCGTGGTCGATATCCAGCAGGCAGCCCTGGGCGCCCTCAAAAAGCACCTGCTCGCCACGTCTGAGCGCCTTGTCAATGATCAGTGAAGTGTCGGCGATATATGGCGAGAGCTGGTCGGCGTACTCCGCGTACTGCTCCATGACCTCGAAACGGTCGACGCCGGGGCTGTTGTAGACTTTTTCCAGCAGGTCGTTCTTCTCGCCAATGGCGGTGTCCAGCTTCTGCCGGAGGATCTTCTTGTCCAGCAGATCCTGCACGCGGATGCCCAGCCGCGCCGCCTTGTCGGTGTAGGCCGGCCCGATGCCGCGCTTGGTGGTGCCGATCTTGCGCTTGCCCAGCTGCGTTTCGTGGGCCGCGTCCAGCAGGATGTGATAAGGCATGATCAGATGCGCGTTCCCGGAAAGCCGCAAATTCTCCGCTGAAACACCGCGCTCTTTCAGCGTGTCGAGCTCGCCGCAAAGCACACGCGGATCCACGACCACACCGTTGCCGATGATGGCGGTCACATGGGGATAAAGGATGCCTGAGGGAATGATATGGAACTTGTACTCACCCTGCTCGTTGACTATGGTATGGCCGGCGTTGTTGCCGCCCTGGAAACGCGCCACCATCTGGCTCTTCTCGGCCAGGTTGTCGATGATGCGCCCCTTGCCCTCGTCGCCCCATTGGGTTCCCACTACAACTGTTGCTGGCATGACGCTCCTAAATTCTTTTTGTCTTACTGCTTATAGTCTTGCTGCTTGGCTTCATCCTGCTGAATGTCATTCTGAGCTAAGCGAAGGATCTCGGGATTATTCGACGCTCCGCGTCTCAGATTGACTGACATCGATTACAGTCTGTTCGTCGCCGAACGCGCTGCGATCACACCCGAGGCCGAAGCCTGAACCAGCCCGCGGGTGACGCCGGCTCCGTCGCCGACAGCGTACAGGTTATGCACCTTTGTTTCCAGTTCCTTGCTTAGCTCGAGCCGCGCCGAGTAGAACTTCACCTCGACGCCATAGAGCAGCGTTTCGCGTGAGTTGACCCCTGACACCAGCTCATCCATGGTCTCGAGCATGTCGAGGATGTCGCGCAGGTGGCGGTACGGTAACACAAACGAAAGGTCGCCCGGAGTGCATTTGACGAGTGTCGGCTTGATAGTGCTGCGCGCCAGCCGTTCCGGCGTGGTGCGCTGGCCGATCTGCAGGTCGCCCAGCCGCTGGATGATGATGTCCTCGCCCAGCAGGTTCGCCAGCCTGGCGATGGACATGCCGTAGGCGATCGGCTCCTTGAAGGGCTCGGTGAACCGGGTGCTGACCAGGAGCGCGAAATTTGTGTAGCCGGAATGGCGGTCACTATAGCTGTGGCCGTTGACGGTGACGACATCACCGTAGGCTTCCCGCGAGACATAGCCATCGGGGTTCATGCAGAAGGTGCGAACCTCGTCCTCGAAACTTTTTGAGAAGTACTTCAGCTTGGACTCATAGAGGACGCTGGTGAGCGGTTCCATGACGATGGCCGGCACCTCGACGCGCAGACCGATATCGACGGCGTTGTTGACCATGTTCAGCTCCAGGTTGTGCGCCTGCTCGACCATCCACGACGCACCCTCGCGCCCGGGAGCAACGATGACCACCTTCGCCTTGATGACCTGTCCGTCCTTGAGTTCGACGCCGGCCGCCTTGCCCTTTTCCACCAGGATATTCTCGACAACAGTACGCGTGGCGACATCCACCTTGCCGTCGATGTCATCCCGCATCGCCTGCAGCACCTGCGGACAGCGGTCGGTGCCCATGTGGCGGATGGGAGCGTCCACCAGCCGCAACCCCACCTGCATGGCGCGCTGGCGGATCTCCTCGACCTTGTCGTGGTCGGTGCCATGGACGCGCTCAGGGGCGCCATATTCGACCCAGAGCCGGTCAACATAGGAGATGAGCTTTTTCAGGCCGGCGCGGCCGACATACTCGGTAAGCCAGCCACCGACCTCGGGGGAAAGAGTCAGTTTGCCATCGCTGAAAGCGCCGGCGCCGCCCCAGCCACAGGTGATGGAACAGGGCCGGCAGCCGATCTCGCAGCCCACCGGCTGCACGCCCCGCGCCGGGCACTTGCGCTTCTCCATGCCGAAGCCCTTCTCGATGAGAAGCACACTCCAGCTGTTCTTGCGGGTCAGCTCGAGGGCGGCAAAGATACCGGCCGGCCCGGCGCCGACGATTATGGCGTCATAGCTGGATTTGGCGATTTTTTTCGGACGAGGAGTCACGCTCGTATTCTAAAGGATAAAAAAACCAAGGGATACCAGGCTCAGATTTTCCCTGCGGAAAATTGGTGACCCTCTGCCGGACTCCCGTTATCCCTTGAGATCAGAGATCAGCTCGTCGATAGACACAGCCGGCATCGTCTGCATCTGCACCGAACCGCGCGAGCCGATCTCCACCGACATCCTGACGATGCTGTCGTTGTCCGGCGCCTCGAGGATGTTGATGAAATCGTACTGTCCCAGCAGCGCGTACTGGGCCAGGATCTTGACCCCCATCGCCTCCAGGTCCTTGTTCACTTCCTTGATCCGCTCGGGATTCTTCTTGATCGTCTTGCTGCCCTCTTCGGTGAGCTTGCTCAGCGCTACATAAACTGGCATTGCCACTCCCTTCGTGTACCGTCTGTAGGGACAAATGTCACTCGACAGACCCGATTTGAATGTGACAGTATGATTACCCGGTGAAAGGATTTATTAATCTGTTTCTATCACCAGCTTAAGCATGCGGCCAGAACTCATACCTGACCCGAGGCTGAAATGGCACTATCAAGACGAAGGTTTTTAAGGCTCGGTTCTGTGGCCGGGGCAGGGATGTTGCTGCCCTGGCAGTTCAGCCTGGGCTGCGGAGATGAGACCGCGCCAACCAGGGAGACCGCGCCGATGAACTACCGGCTTCCAGCCGAGATCGACAGGTTCATCGATCCGCTCCCGCGGCCGCCGGTGCTGGCTCCCGACACCAGCGCACACGAGGGCAGCGACTATTACGAGATCACCCTTGCCCAGTTCACCCAACAGCTCCATAGCCAGCTGCCGCCAACACCGGTGTGGGGTTATTCCGGAAGTTACCCGGGGCCGACTATCGAAGCCCGCCGCGGCAGGCCGGTGCGAATCAAGTGGTTAAATGACGGCCTCCCCACAACACATCTTCTGCATGATTCAATCGATACGACGATATACCGGGGAATGGCTCTTCCCGAGGTCCGCACGATTGCGCATCTGCACGGTGGGCCGACACCACCGCTGTATGATGGCCTGCCCGGCGCCTGGTCCACCCCGGGCGCGACGCTTACCGGACCGGAATACCATGCGGGCGATTTCATCTATGCCAACGACATTCGCGCCTGCGCCCTCTGGTATCACGACCATGCCATGGGCATAACCCGCCTTAATGTATACGCTGGGCTTGCCGGTTTTTATATCGTTCGCGACGATATCGAAGGAGGGCTCGGACTGCCGTCAGGTGACTACGAAGTCCCGATAGTCATCCAGGATCGGAGTTTTAATTTCGACGGCACCCTGTTCTACCCGACCGTGGGCATGACGACTGTCCACCCTGTCTGGAACATGGAATTTTTCGGCGATACGCCGGTAGTCAACGGCAAGGCTTTCCCTTACCTGGACGTAGAACCCCGGCGCTACCGCCTCCGTCTGCTAAACGGGTCCCAGTCCCGCTTTTATAACCTCTGGTTCGATGACGCGGGCGAGCCTCTCCTGTTTTCCGTCATCGGGTCGGACGGTGGCCTGCTGCCCGCCCCGGCCCATACAGACAAGCTGTTGCTGGCGCCGGCAGAGCGAGCCGATGTCATCCTCGACTTCTCAAACCTGCCCGCGGATACCGTCATCACCCTGAAGAACGATGCGCCCGCACCCTATCCGATGGGTGGAGCCAAGGCGCTCCCTGAGATCATGCAGTTCCGGGTGCGGGAGGCGTTCTCCGGAGATGACCTGTCGGCCCCGGCCGCCCGGCTGTCCTTGCCGGCCATCGAGACCCTCTCAGCCACACCCGGCTCGCCGGCGAGGGAAATCGTTCTGGTTGAAAATCTCGACGCCAACGCCATTATGAGCCACGACGGAGGGGATCTGAGCGGTATGGGTGACATGGGCGGCATGAGCGGCGCGCGCATGGGCATCACCGAGTTGCTGATCAACAGCAAACACTATAGTGACCCGGTCGATGAGAAGCCGTCGGCAGGAACCACAGAGGTATGGCAGTTCATCAACGCCACGCCCGATACTCATCCGTTCCACATCCACCTGGTGCAGTTCCAGATCCTTAACCGCCAGCCACTCGATATCGCGGGCTACTGGACGCTTTGGGAGGCATGGCGAACCGGGTCCGGACCCAAACCTGTCCTCTCCGATTACTTTGCCGGCCCCCCCGCGCCGCCGGCGCCCGAAGAATCCGGCTGGAAAGACACGGCCCGCGCCATGCCGGGAGAGGTACTGCGGATCATAGCCCGATTCACCGTGCCGGCGGGTACTAAACTGCCGGCCCGGTATGTCTACCACTGCCACATCCTCGAGCATGAAGACAACGAGATGATGCGGCCATTCGAGGTCGTGTGAGCAAAATAGACCCCGTCATCGAATTGATCGTCTACACCGACCCCTACTGCACCTGGTGCTGGGGTTCGGAGCCGGTGCTGCGCAAGATCCAGGAGGTCTACGGCGACCAGGTGCGCCTGGTATACCGGATGGGCGGCCTGGTCGAGGACACTTCCCGCTTCAGGGATCCGCTGAACAGGATCGGCGGACCGGACATGCACAGGCAGGTCGCCGAGCATTGGCGCCAGGCCGCACAGCGCCACGGCATGCCCGTCGACGCTGACGTCTTCATCGATTTCCAGAACGAGTTCCGTTCCACCTGGCCCGCCTGTATAGCCTACAAGGCCGCCGAGTTACAGGATCCGGAGCTGGCGGGAAGGCACCTTCGACGCCTGAGGGAAGGCGCGGCGGCTGAACACCTGGCTATCCACCGCCTGGAGGTGCAAGCTGATCTCGCCGAAGAGGTGGGCCTGGACCGGCAACGCCTGCTGGCGGATATCGAGAACGGCAGCGCCGAGCAGGCCTTCAGGGAAGATCTCCAGATGTGCCGCGCCAACGAGGTCACCGGTTTTCCCTCCTACGAGGCCCACGTTCCCGGTGGTGAGGAAATGGCCATGTTCGGCTACCACAACTTCGCCGCTTTTGAGTCAACTTTTCAGCGGCTCGCCGGAGGGCGCCTAAAACCCCGTGAGATAGTGGCTGACGACGATGGCATCGTCGGATTCGCGCGCAAGTATGGCAAGGTGGCCGCGCGCGAAGTATCTGAGGTTTTTTCCCTGAAGATGAGCGAGGCCTGTGAGCAGCTGGATCGGCTGACGTCAGAAGGCAGACTAAGGAAGCAGCAGGCAGGCAGCGGCTGGTTTTTCCTGGCGCCTGAGCTTTCATCCAGATGAACTCAGTTCCAGTTATGAACTGGTGAAACGACCCGTAATCAGGTCCGACTGGTAGCGGTGGTCGCCCAGATAATCAGGCCGACGATGATGATCCAGAAGGTGGCGAAGACCAGGACGGTTACCGCCAGCATCGTCCAGACGTTTTTGTCGACCTGCAAGGGGTCGCGCCGGTTGAGAAAATGCAGATGCAGGAAGGCCTGACCACAGAGGAGAGCGAGAAACAGGAAGGTCGCGATGATCTGTGGCGCCAGGCTGCCCAGCACATTGAACCTGTGCATCAGGAAGAAGATCAGGATCGGCGGGATATCGACAATAATGACTGCCATCACGTACCAGAGCAGGTTGAACCAGAACCGTTTCATCTACTCTCCTCCGCGTTTCGCACAAGTTTCCCGGCGTTTCATCTACATTTCCCTCCGGCCGAGGAGTGCCCGGCTGACCGTTGCCTCGTCGGCGTACTCCAGGTCGGCGCCGACCGGCAAACCGCTGGCCAATCTTGTGACTTTCACCTTGCCGCGCAGGATGTCGGCCAGGTACATTGATGTTGACTCGCCGGTGGTGTTGGGGTTGGTGGCGAAGATGACCTCCTTGACGCCACCGGCATCGACACGCTCGATCAGCTCCTTGATGCGCAGGTGCTCCGGGTCGACGCCGTCAAGCGGTGAGAGCGCCCCGCCCAGTACATGATAGAGGCCGCGGTACTCGCCGCCCTTCTCGATTGGGATGATGTCGCTGGGCTCCTCGACCACGCAGATCAGCGAGGCGTCGCGACGGGCGTCGCGGCAGAAACCGCAGAGTTCCTCGTCGGTGAAGTTGAAGCATTGGGCGCAGAAGTGGATCCTGTCCTTGAGGGCGATGATGGCATCGGCCAGAGCCGCCGCCTCATCGTGTGAACGCCTGAGCAGGAAAAAGGTGATGCGCTGGGCCGACCTCCGGCCGATGCCGGGCAGCCGGGAAAGTTCGGTGATGAGTTGTTCAACGGGTACGGGGAACAAGTTGATCTTAACAGTCAGCAGCCGGGGGCTTTCAGCCCGTTCTGGTTGTCTCTGTTTCCGGGATGAGGCAAACTCTACATCAGCCCCGGGATGTTCAGCCCGCCGGTGACGCCGCTCATCTTGCTGTTAGCCAGTTCCTGGGCCGAGCGCAACGCCTCGTTGGTGGCCGCCAGCACCATGTCCTCGAGCATCTCCACATCTTCCGGGTCAACGGCGCCGGGGTCGATCTTGATGCTGATGATCTTGAGGTCGCCGCTGACCTTGACCGTGACCATGCCGCCGCCGGCGCTGGCCTCGACCTCCAACGTCGCCAATTCCTCCTGGGTCTTGACCATCTGCTTTTGCATGTCCTGCACCTGCTTCATCATCTTGTTCATGTTCATGTTTGCCACTAGCGCTCCTTTCTAGGGAATCTCTTCCGCGTCCAGCTCCGCCTTGAACAGGGCGATCAGGTCGTCGGCGGTAGGTGTGTCGTCATCGCCGCGGTCAGGCGCCGCTGTGGCTCCCGCCGACGCGTTATCGGCTTCCGCTACCTGGCATTTCACTTTCAGTTCGACTCCGGTCATCTCCCTGAGAACGTCGATTATGACCTCCAGATAATTCTGTTTCTCCACCTGGGTTTTATGGAACTCGGCTCCCGCCGGGAAGCTGAGCAGCAGCACCCTGCCGTCGAGTTCGACCGGCCTGGCTTCCTGCAGCAATGAATAGAGCGGTATCTTCCTTTTCTTGACCTGGCCGAGAATAACGCTCCAGGCGCGGGTGATCTTGTCGAGAGACAGCTCCAGTTGGGGTTCGGACGCCTCCGGCTGAGGACCTGTTTCATCTGGATTCGAGCCGGGTTCCTCCGGCTGCAAAGTCAGTTCATCTGCTGCTGGTGCAAATGTTTCAGATGGAGGCCCGTCAGCGGTGACGCCGGCTTTCGCTTGTGAAGAGTTCTCCCACTGCGGCGGGTTTGCCGGCCCGACCTCGCCAACCTTGCCGGGCTGAAGACGGTTTTCCAGCTGGTCCACTCGGTAGAGCAAGGACTTGGTCGACATTTCGACTTCCGGCCGCGTCATTTTTATAAAAGCGAGCTCCAGCTGCAGGCGCGGGTCACTGCCGCGCTTCATCTCAGACTGAGCGTCCGTAAGCAGTTCGATGAAGCGGATCACGCGGCTCGGGGCGAGCAGCCGGGCCTGTCCCTTCAGGCGGGAAACATCCTCATCGGCGGCGGTAATGATACCAGGCGGATAGTCATCCAGTTGCTGGAGCAGGAAAATATTTCGCAAATGGCCCACCAGCTCCTGGGCAAACTGGCTGAATTCCTTGCCCTGATCGGCGAGTCGGTTGACGAACAGAAGAGAGCCACGGGCGTCGTTGGCCGCGGCTATGTCGACCGCCTCGAAAAGCAGTTCCGATTCAACCGTGCCCAGCATTGCGAGGACATCGGCGAGGGCGATTTTTTTGTCGCAATAGGTGGCCAGCTGGTCCAGGGCGCCGATGGCATCCCGGAAGGCGCCGGCCGAGCTACGGGCGATGGCCGCGAGGCCAACCTCATCGATCTCGATCGCCTCGGCGTCGGCGATGCCCTTGAGCACTTCCAGCACCATGCCGGCATCGGGGCGGCGAAACTCGAATCTTTGACAGCGGGACTGAATCGTGGGAAGAACCTTGTGCGCTTCGGTCGTGCAAAGGACGAAGATAACATGCCCCGGCGGTTCCTCGAGCACTTTCAGAAAGGCGTTGGAGGCTTCCTTGGTCAACATGTGGGCTTCGTCGAGGATGTAGACCTTGTACTTGCCCTCCACCGTGGCGAAGGCCACCTTGTCGCGGATCTCGCGGATGTCGTCGATGCCGCGGTTGCTGGCGGCGTCCATCTCGATGACGTCGAGCGACGAGCCGGCGCTGATGGCGACGCAGCTGTCGCACTTGCCGCAGGGATGCGCCGTCGGACCATCGACGCAGTTAAGCGCCTTGGCCAGCAGCTTGGCGGTCGATGTCTTTCCCGTGCCACGGGAGCCGGCGAACAGGTAGGCGTGGCTGATCTTCCCCGACTCGATGGCGTTCACCAGCGTGCGGGTCACATGCTCCTGGCCCTTCACCTGGTCAAAGGTTTCGGGGCGGTATTTGCGGTAGAGAGAGACATGTGCCATAAACCGGGATCCTTCGCTTCGCTCAGGATGACAAAAAATGACCGTGCACCCACCGTTGAAACAAACCTACGGGCGTGCGCCAGACAGACAGCTCCAGCCAGGCAACCCCGCGGCACATGAAAGAGATCGCTTACCGCTGCTTCCTTCCGGACCTGACGGGGTTCACGACGTTCCATTGCGCAGGACCTGGCCTTCAACACGGCCGGCAAGGCCACTGGCCCCGCAAATCGGCCCCGAAGGTGGGGATTCAGCCCCGCTATAGCGGATTGCGGGTACAGGGCACCGCTGGCTCCCCGCCTAGCACGGTCACTAGTATCTTAGTAGAAAAGAGGGGTGGTTGGTAGCAGGGGGGCTGACTGAAGCGAGAGCTGTGCTGGATGCAGGCAACCTTGCACGCCATGCGGTAGATTTTCACAACTTTTTAGTTATCGCTGAACCTCAGTAATACCCATCGCTTCCGAGGCCTCTTTAGGTCAGAATCTTAGGCAACCGTTCAAGGTCTTTCGACGTCCATCCCGCAATAATCATGTTTCCTGATTACGAAGCCAAGGGGATACACAACAGGTCTGACTCAGCAGACTCCTTGATGCTATAACATCTTGACGCTATAATGTCTTCGAAAGGGGTGAAGTATCATGTCAGGAACATCCGCAAAAAGATCCACGATATATTTTGACCCGGAGCTTCACCAGGCCCTGCGCCTGAAGGCTGCCAGCACCAACCGCTCTGTCTCGGAAATCGTCAATGAAGCGGTGAGCCGGGCTTTGAAAGAAGACCAGGAAGATCTGGCCGCATTTGGCGACCGCACCGCCGAACCCACCATCTCCTACGAAGAGCTACTTGACGACCTGAAAAAGCATGGTCGTATATAAGCTCCGTTTTAAGCGATCTGTCGCCAAAGACCTGCGTGCTATTCCCAGGAAAGACTTAAGCAGAATTCTCCGGCGCATAAGGTCGCTCGCATCCGACCCCCGACCCTCTGGTTGTGAAAAACTCTCGGGGGCTGAGCGTTACCGCCTTCGCCAGGGAGTCCATCGCATCATTTACACCATTAACGATGAAGAGGTTTGCGTGTTGGTGGTCAAAGTTGCTCACCGGAAAGATGCTTATCGCGGCTGACGGCTGGCACCGGACCTGACTATCTCCGCCAGCACGGGCCTAATACTATTGCCCACACTCACGCGGTGAACAACACCCGGCCCACTGCCGGAATGAAGTCCTTTTTGCGCGACATGACGCCCGGGATGCGGCAGGTGCCGTTCTTGATCTCGCAGTTGAAGGCTTTTTCGATTATCCAGGTTTCCCCGGACGCCAGAACCCGTTCGAACTCGGCGTTCAGCGGGTTGGTCACCAGCATGACCGTCAGGTCGTAGCCATCTTCCTTACGCAAACGGTCCAGCTCCGCCAACAGCTCTACCTCTCTCACATCAATCTCGGTGCAATCGAGGACCATCATCTGGCCAATTCCCAACTTCTTCCCGCCGATATCAACCTTACGGAAGTCGGCTGCTATCAGTTCGGCGGCCGTTTTATTGCCGACGTTGATGCTGGCGTGCATCAGCTCCAGGCCGTAATCGTCGATGGAGACGCCGGCCAGGCTGGCCAGGCGCTCCGCTATCTCCTGATCGCGTTCGGTAGTCGTGGACAGGGTCAGCATCAGGGTATCGGAAAGGATGCCTGAGAGCAGGATGCCGGCGATTTCCGCCGGGACGTGCACCTGGTGCAGGAACATCATATCGGCCACGATGGTGCAGGTACTGCCCAGCGGGTCGTTATAGACGTAAATTGGAGCCGCCGTGGATACGTCGCCTACCCGGTGGTGGTCGATGATCTCCAGAATCTCGGCCTCCTCGATGCCGTCGACCGCGTGGGAGATCTCATTGTGGTCGACCAGGATCGCCCGCTTTCTCACCGGATCCAGCAGGTCGGTACGGGTGACGAAGCCGATCAGGCGATCGTCGCTGTCGGCGACCACCGCCGAGCGATAGTCGGAGTCGAGCACCGCCTTGCGCAGATCGGAAATCGGTGTGAACAGGCCGACCGTCGCCGGCTTTATGTCCATGATCGAAGACACCGGCTCGGACATCAGCAGCAGCTGGACCGAGGCGAAGGCCGGATGCGGCGAGGAAACTATCAGCACCCCCAGCTCTTCCGCCTTACGGATAACCTCGGCGGCGACGCTGATGCCGTCGGTGATGATCAGCGTCGAGCAGCCCGCGTGCAGGCAATCCAGCTGCAGGTCCTGCTGGTCCCCCAGGACGACGATATCGCCTTCGTGCATGGTATTTAAAAGGGTTCCCCGCTGCATGGAGGCGATGATGACCCTGCCCTTGAGGGTGTCGGCCTTGCCGGCGTTGGTGATCATCCGGCCGTCCAGGGTCTTGATGAAGATATCGAGGCTGATGGGGGCGTTGGAGAGGTCCATGAGGCCGGCGCTCGCCATATGGAACTGGGCGATATCCCTGAGACCCAGGATGCCCAGGACCCTGCCGGTGTCGTCAACGACCGGCACCGTCCTGACGCCCTCCTCGCGCACAAGCTGTGCCAGCGCGTGCACCGAATCGCGCTCGTATATCGCGATAGGCTTATGCAGCTCCAGATCGCTGACCGTCGGTGTCAGGCTCTCCACCTCGATCGGGACCGGGACGCCAAACCTGTCCAGCACGAATTTCGTTTCCTCGTTGATGCTGCCGGCCCGGGCAGGAGTGAAGACAAAACGCTTGTCCGTCAGGTTCTTGAACAGCGCGTAGCCGATCGCCGAGCAGACCGAGTCTGTGTCCGGGGTCGCGTGCCCGATCACGTAAACATTTCGTTTTTTTGTTGGGGTAGAGGCCATTTTCAAACTCGATTTGTGCTGGTTGATAGAGGACACAGACGGATTCTGGGGAGCAACGCAGACGGATATGCGTGGATATTTACTGAAAGGGCAGCCTTTGGTGATGTTAGCAGGCTGGTTTTCCAACGTCAAATAATCAGGGGCGCGGCGCCTTCGGCGCCGCGCCCCATCCTATTTTCTTCAATCATCCTGGATCAGCAATAAAACATCCAGCAGTATCATCATGATCAATCCAGCCATCCCGCGATACCATGCGAGTGGCAGAACTTTACCGCCAGATAACCTCAGCCGGTCAGGGCTTGGCTGCCAAATCGATGTACGACAGGATGAGCGCCCGGTCATCAGCGGTGATATCGGCGCCGGTATATCCCACCATGCGATCAACCACTCCACTCCACTCAGCCTTGGTGTGCAGAGTCACCGGGTAAAGCGCGTGGCACTTTGAGCAAAGCTGCTCGAAGGTCGCTTTGGAAGCGTCGGCGGATGGCACCTGGGGACGCTTCGCCGGCGGTGGTATAGTCGTCTTCTCGGCCGGCGGCCCGCCGGGATGGCATTTGTCACATTTATCGGTGGCCGGGTGACACTGGAAGCAGTAGGCCATCGTCGGCCGGTTGGTCTGCTTAATATTCAGGTCGTGGGCAATATTCCGGTGGCAATCCGCTCAGGCAGCGCCGAAACCAAAGTGTGTCTTGTGCGGTATGTTGATATTTTTCTCGTTCTTTTTAAAACCGACCGTGTCGTTCTTTTCCTTTATTTCCTCGTGGCAGG
>JAENWV010000181.1 GCA_016650015.1 Thermoleophilia bacterium
ACGCAGGAGGCGCAGGTCATGCCTTCGATAGGCAAAGTGATTTTTTTCAGGGCACTCATAACTGCACTCCAGATTCAGGATATATGTATGTAACTCCTCTTTCAGCCCGAGGCAAACCATCACACAGTTGCGAAAAATCGGCGCGGACTCCTCTCTACCGGTTCCGAAAAGCCGCCCCGGATCATCGCTGCCGGTTCCGAAAAGCTGCCCTGACTCCTCTCTTCCGTCTGCGAAAAGCCGCCACCGATCATCGCTGCCGGTTCCGTGTGGCCGGTTGCTGGTTTATTATGCATGGTTAACAGCTCTGTATTCATGAGTTTTGATTCCAGACAAGCCGGCAAGGATTCATTTTATAATTTTGATCATTGAGGCCAAATCTTTATGCAAACGCTTCCGTGACGTGGTCGCCGTCGACGGCCTGGACCTCGAGGTCGAACCTGGCCGCTGCTACGGGCTGGTCGGACCCAACGGCGCCGGCAAGACCACGACCATGAAGATGATCTACTGCATCACCGAACCGACCTCTGGCTCGCTCAGGGTCTTCGACCTTGACGTTATCTCGCACCCGCGCGAAATCAAGGCACGACTCGGTGTGGTGCCCCAGGAGAACAACCTCGATCCCGACCTTTCCACCAGCCAGAACCTGAAAGTATACGCACGCTATTTCGGCATATCAAAGGATGTCGCCGCCAGCAGGTGCCAGGAGCTTCTGGAGTTCATGCACCTGAGCGACCGGGCCGACTCGCCGATGCCGGCGCTTTCCGGGGGAATGAAGCGGCGGCTGATCCTGGCCAGAGCCCTGATCAACGACCCGGAGCTGATCATCCTGGACGAGCCCACCACCGGACTCGACCCTCAGGTGCGCCACCTGATCTGGGATCGGCTGCTGGAACTCAAGGAACGGGGCATCACCCTGCTCCTGACCACCCATTATATGGACGAAGCCCAGAAGCTCTGCGATGAGGTCCTGATCATGGACGAAGCCCGGTCGGTCGACGTCGGCACCCCGTCCAAACTCATACGCAGTCACATGCGCCCCTATGTGCTTGAATTGCGCGCCGAGCGTGGCCGCGTCGCTGATATCCTGTCACGCTTCGGCCACCTGGAGCATCAGTCCAGCGGCCAGAACCTGTACTTCTACGGCAACGCGACTGAGGAATTCAACGGGCTGTATGGCGCCTATCCCGATGTGGAGCACCTGCTCCGGCCGGCGTCCCTCGAGGACGTCTTCCTCAAGCTGACCGGACGGGAGATCCGCCAATGAAAACAGGCATCCTGACGACAAGGAACCCGAGCATAAACGCGGGCGTCCTCTCCAACAAAGAAACCGGGCGATGAACGCGGGCATCCTCTCAGTCTCGCCGGCCTTCTATAAGGTCTGGCTCCGCAATGCCCAGGTCTTCATCGCCCTCTGGAAATTCAATTTTCTGCCGGCGCTGGCGGAACCGGTGCTGTTCATCTTCGTCATGGGCCTGGGCATCGGTTCATACATCAAGGAGATCGAAGGCGTGCCCTACCTCGACTTCGTCGCCGCCGGCATCCTCGGCAGCGCCGCCATCATGCAGGCCACCTTCGAGTGCACCTACGGCTCCTTTTTCCGCATGCGCATTCAGAACACCTTCGAGGGAATCATCTCGACGCCGATGAGCGCCGACGAGGTGGGACTGGCGGAGATCTCCTGGGGCGCTACCCGCGGCATGGTCAACGCGACCCTGGTTTTTTTCATCCTCCTGGTGATGGGCGTCTTCCACCGCTGGCAGGTTATTTTTCTGCCGCCGCTGATGTTCCTGGCGGCTTTCAACTTCGCGGCCATCGCCCTGCTGGTCACCAGCCGCATCGCCCAGATGGAGTACTTCCGCTTCTACTTTTCCGGCATCGTGCTGCCGGCCCAGTTCATCTGCGGCACCTTCTTCCCGGTTTCGCGTTTTCCCGAGGCCGTGCAGATCTTCGCCTGGGTTATCCCGTTTACCAGTTATATCGATATCTCCCGTTCGCTGATGCTGGACCGGCCGGCCAGGGCGCTCGGTCCGGAACTTCTCTGGGCGCTCGGCACAACCCTGATTTTCACCGAACTGGCGGTACGCAGCATGCACCGCCGGCTGGTAAGGTAGAATGGTACGGAAAGGAAAGGAGAACACATGAATTCAAAACATCCCGATCTCGCGGCGCTGGTGAATTTTCACGGCCACCTCTGCCCGGGACTCGCCATCGGCTACCGTGCGACGCTGGCGGGGCTTAAACGCCTCGGCATTGACCGGGCAGAGGACGAGGAGCTTATCGCCATAGTCGAGAACGACAGCTGCAGCGTCGACGCCGCCCAGCTCCTGGCCGGCACGACCTTCGGCAAAGGCAATCTCTTTTTTCGCGATTACGGCAAGCAGGTATTTACTTTTGCGCGGCGCGATGAAGAACGGGCGGTCAGAGTGGCTCTCAAAGCCGGGGCGTTCGCGGAGGGACGGCAACAGTCAGCCATCAACGAGAAGATCAAAGCTGGCACTGCGACAGAAGAAGATAAAAAACTTGCCGCCGGTTGGCGACAGGAAAAACTGGACCGCTTGCTGAATGACCCGCTGGAAGAGCTGTTCGATGTCAGGGAGGCTGTTATCGAGTTGCCACCACCTGCTACTATACATCGGTCGGTAATCTGCGAAAGTTGCTGCGAGCCGGTGATGGATACCAGAACGGTAAAACAGGAAGGCAAAATAATCTGCCTCAGTTGCCAGGATAAAAAATAAGCACCTTTACTTTGTTTACGGTCATTCTCCCGACATACAACGAGCGTGAAAACCTGGAGCGTTTCGTCGAAAAGCTTCAGGAGGTCTTCACCATAAATAACCTGGCCGGCCGCATAATCGTGGTCGACGACAACTCACCGGACGGAACCGGGGGGATCGCCGATTCACTTGCCGGCCGCCACGATAACCTCTCGGTTATACACCGGCCAGAGAAGCAGGGCATCGGCCCCGCCTACGTTGCGGGTTTCAAGCAGGCGCTCGCCACCGACGCCCGTTATATCTTCGAGATGGACTGCGATTTCTCCCACGATCCCGCCAATATCCCGGCGTTCCTGAAAGCCATCGAAACGGCCGACCTGGTGCTGGGCTCACGCTACG
>JAENWV010000180.1 GCA_016650015.1 Thermoleophilia bacterium
CCTTGCTGACAAAAATCACCTGCTTGATCTCGGGCATAGCCCGGATCTCGTCACCAAGCTCGTTGATCTGGTCCGGTGAAGCGGTGTTTTTGATGAAAACCTCGACTTCCAGCTTGTTTCGCAGCTCGCCGATGGCGTGCTGAAAGTTGAAGAACAGGATCAGGCCCAGCCCCATGACAAACATGGAGACCAGGACTGTGACTATGGCGGCCACGCTCATCACCCAGTTACGCACCAGGGAATTGACGGCCTCGTTGAAAAAGAATTTGAATTGCATATTAGCGGTACAGCCCCTTGTCTTCGTCTCGAATTACTTTGCCATCCTCCAGCGCAATAACGCGCTTGCGCATCTTGTCCACCATCTCGCGGTCGTGGGTGGCCATCAGCACGGTCGTGCCGGTACGGTTAATGCGATAGAGCAGCTGCATGATGCCCACCGAGGTGTCAGGGTCGAGGTTGCCGGTTGGCTCGTCGGCAATCAACAGCGAGGGGTGGTTGACGAAAGCGCGCGCCACGCTGACCCTCTGCTGCTCGCCGGCTGAAAGCTCGTCGGGCAGATTGTTCATTTTGTCGCCCAGGCCCACCAGGCTGAGAATTTCCGGCACCTTGCGCCGGATGGCGCGAACCGGCTGGCCTGTCACCCGGAGCGCGTAAGCCACGTTGTCAGCCACGGTCTTGTTCGGCAATAGCTTGAAATCCTGGAAAACACAGCCGAGGTTGCGCCGATGGTAAGGCAGCGCCGAACGGCGCATGCGCTGTAGATTGCGGCCGGCGACGGTAATTGTCCCATCGGTGGGCTCGAACTCCCTGAGCAGCAGGCGGATGAAGGTGGACTTGCCTGAGCCGCTGTGCCCCACCAGGAAACAAAACTCACCGCGCTCGATGTGGATATTCACATCTTTGAGCCCGATGATGTTCGGGTCGTACACTTTGCTGACATTTTCAAAACGTATCACTATTTATACCTCTTGTTTGCTTCGTTCTTTTTTTGCGGCCCCGGACTGGGCCCCTTGTATACAGCCAGCTTGTGATTCTTGCCCATACTCTGGCATTTGTATGCACTATATGCGCCCGGCAGGAAAGTTTTGGAAGGTTTTGTGATTTGGAGTCCGCCGGGCGAAAGTAGCCGCCGGTTCTGCCTGATACCTGATTACTTGCTGCTCGCGATTACTTGTTCGGCGAGGCCGGTCAGGTACTCGGTCGTCAGATGAAATTCCTCTAGAAGCTGGTCCGGCGCGCCGGATTTTCCAAACACATCCTTGATTCCCAGGCGGCCGATTCTGACCGGGCAAAATTCCGAGGCCACTTCCGCGACCGCGTCGCCCAGACCGCCGATTATACTATGCTCCTCGGCCGTGACCGCGCATCCCGTCTTGCCCAGGCTGGCGACTACTGTGTCCTCGTCGATTGGCTTGAGGATACTAACGTTTACCACCTCGGCGCTGATATCCCTCTTTTTAAGCTCCTCTGCCGCCTCCAGCGCCCTGACTACCATTATGCCACAGGCGAAGATGGAAATATCACTGCCTTCGCGCAGGATGTCCGCACCCTTGCCCAGCGATGCCGGCGGCTCATCGTACAGGAAAGGGGTCTTGGGCCGTCCTGTCCGGATATACATTGGGCCTAATGTTTCGTAGCTCTCCATCACTGCCGCGTAGGTCTGGTTGAAGTCGGCCGGAACGACCACCTTCATGTTGGGCAGCAGGCGCATGAGACCAATATCTTCTACGGACTGGTGCGTGCAGCCGTCCTCACCCACCGTCAGACCACCGTGGCTGGCGCAGATCCGAACCGGCAGTTTCGGCTGGGCGATGCTCTGCCGAACCTGGTCGAAAGCCCGGCCTGTGGCGAAAACGGCGAAGGTGGAAGCATAGGCAATTTTGCCGCTGATGGCAAATCCGGCGGCCATGTTCATCATGTTGGCCTCGGCGACGCCGACGTTGAAAAACCTCTCCGGGAACTCGGCGGCGAACATTTTACTCATGGTGGAACCTGACAAATCAGCGTCCAGCGCCACTACGTTGCCGTGGCGTTTTCCCAGCTCTAACAGAGCTTCGCCATAGGCTTCGCGAGTGGCTCTCGGTTTAAGATCGTTGGCCACCGCTCAAGCCTCCCCTGGCTCGCATTTAAGCGCCTCGGCCTGCTCCAAAAGCTCGGCCAGGGCCTGTTTTTCCTGCTCCGCCGCGGGGGCCTTGCCATGCCAGCCGGCCTGGTTTTCCATGAAGGAGACACCTTTGCCCTTGACGGTTTTGGCGATGATGGCCGCCGGGCCTTCTACGGACCTGCTCCAGTCGAGCGCCTCGACAATCTGTTCCATATTGTGTCCGTCGATCTGGCGAACGGTCCAGCCAAAGGCCTCGTATTTGGCCGCCAGCGGCTCGACATTCATGACATCTTTGGTGAAACCGTCGATCTGCAGACCGTTAGCGTCAACGATTGCCGTGAGGTTATTGAGATTGTAGTGGGCGGCCGCCATGGCGGCTTCCCAGATTTCACCCTCCTGCGACTCGCCGTCACCCATAAGGGTGAAAATGTGTCCCGGCAGCTTATCCAGGCGCATGGCCAGCGCCATTCCCACCGAAACCGACAGCCCCTGACCCAGGGAGCCGGAGGATATCTCCACGCCGCGGGTCTTATGCATATCAGGATGGCCCTGCAGGTGACAGTCGATCTTGCGCAAGTTCAGGAGGTCGCAAACGGGGAAGTAGCCACTGCGGGCGAGCGCCGCGTAAAGGACGGGGGCGCAGTGACCCTTGCTGAGTATGAAGCGATCGCGTTCGGGCCACTTGGGCTCATCCGGACGATGCTTCATGGTATGGAAGAAGAGCGCCGTGACGATGTCTGCCGATGAGAGCGACCCGCCGGGGTGGCCGGAGCCGGCCTCGGTGACCATGCGGACGACGTCCTGGCGCAGCAGGTTAGCGGTTTCTTTGAGTTCCTGGATATCCAGCGGGTAGTGCCTCCGAACAGGGCCGAAATCGGATTGATAACCGGTCTAATCCGGCCCTTTGCATAAAAATTGACCTTAAAGCAAGGCTCAAGGTCATGGTGAATCCACAATCTGATTATCTAATGAAACAAGGTGAGGTGCAAGAAACGGGCGTTAAGCCGTGTTAA
>JAENWV010000248.1 GCA_016650015.1 Thermoleophilia bacterium
CCACATAGATATTGATAAACCGCCGCACCTCGCCATCGTCAAGCAGCCGCTCGGCCATGCCGGGGTGGCGGTTCTCCAGCTCCATCAGAATGCCGCCGACGGTGCCGGCATCCATCTCGATCATTCCCTCGCCGCCGGTCAGCTGCCTCAGCTGCGACGGTATCCTTACCTTTACGCTCACTTGGTTGCTCCTTTCATTCGTGCGGTTCCGAGTCCGAATGCCGCCGGACCGCTGGTTCTTTCAACAGGATTCAAGTCAGGACTTTCCGATGTCCCCCAGCACTTCTTCCTCGAACTGGGAATAGATCGGGTCTATCTCGTAAGTACTGATAGTGTCCGCCACGGCGTCGAGCGTCTTTAGCCCGTCGCCGGTGATGTACAGTACCGTTTCGTCATCGGGATAGATCTTGCCCGAAGCGGCCAGCTTGGCCAGCACCGCCGTGGTGACACCGCCGGCCGTCTCCGTGAAAATTCCTGTGGTCTCCGCCAGCAGCTTGATGCCGTCGACTATCTCCTGCTCGGTGACGCTCTCGATGGAGCCGCCGGTCTTACGCGCGACTTCCAGCGCGAAGATGCCGTCCGCCGGATTGCCGATGGCCAGCGACTTGGCGATGGTGTCGGGCTTCACCGGCTTCACGTGTTCGGCACCGTCCTGGAAAGCCGCAGCCACCGGGCCGCAACCCAGGGCCTGGGCGCCGTGGACGGACGGAGCCTTGCGCCTGATCAGGCCCACCTCGCCAAGTTCCCAGAACCCCTTGTGTATCTTGGTCAGCAGCGAGCCAGACGCCACCGGCGTCACAACCTTGTCGGGCGCCCGCCAGCCCAGCTGCTCGGCGGTCTCAAAAGCCAGCGTCTTCGAGCCCTCGGCGTAATAGGGCCGGACGTTCACGTTGACGAAAGCCCAATTTTTCTCCGAGGCGATCTCGGTGCAGAGCCGGTTCACATCATCATAATTGCCACGCACCTTGACCACGTTGACGCCGTAGATGGCAGTGGCGATGATCTTCTGGATCTCCAAGTTGGCCGGCACGAAGACGAAGGCCTCGGTGCCCGACGCCGCGGCGTGGGCGGCGACGCTGTTGGCCAGGTTGCCGGTGGAGGCGCAGGCCACGACCTCGAACCCCAGCTCCCGCGCCCGCTGCAGCGCCACGGCCACCACGCGGTCCTTGAAGGAGTGGGTGGGGTTGGCGGTATCGTTCTTGACCCAGAGCTTTTTCAGCCCCAGCTCCGCTGCCAGCCGGTCAGCCTTGATCAGCGGTGTGTAACCCGCCTGCAGGTCGACCGCGGGCTTTTCGTTCACGGGGAGGAAGTCGGCGTAGCGCCAGAGCGATGGCGGCCCATGGGCGATGCGCTCCTTGGTGGCCCGCCGGCGGATCTTCTCATAGTCGTAGGAAACCTCGAGCGGCCCGAAGCAGTATTCGCAGACGAACAGCGCTTCCAGCGGATAGGTCCGCCCACATTCCTTACATTTTAGATTTTCGGCGGTTGTTGCCAAAGCAAAATCTCCCGTCTGGCGCAGTCGCAGGGGGAAACTCCAGTGGCGGGCGGTCAAGCCCACTGTGCGGGGCAACAAAAAAACCTCCGCACGGTGATGTGGCAGAGGCTTGCACAGGTCGTAATACCTATAGCCACATCTTCCAGACCAATTTGGTCTGCAGGAGTTGGCACCTTGTCGGTTCGGGTCTCGTAAGACATCTACCGCAGGTTGCCGAGGCTTCACAGGGCCAGTCTCTCCACCTCTCCAGATGCGCACAACGCGTTCCTTGTTGTAGCCCTAGGAGTCTAACAAGCGGGCGCGGCCGGTGTCAAGAAAAAGGGCGCGCCGCCTGAAGGCGCCGCGCCCTTTTTCTTGATCATGTATTACCAGTTAGTTAGCCGCCTCACATAACATCTATCCACGTTCCGTAGGGCGCCCACCAGGTGATGAATCCGTGCTGGAATCGGCTACGCGCAGCTCCA
>JAENWV010000200.1 GCA_016650015.1 Thermoleophilia bacterium
GCCGGCACCCTGGTCGTCGACTACAAAACAGGCCAGCCCGGAGAAGGTCGCACGCCCGAGGAGGCGGCGCAAACCTACCGGCTGCAAATGGCTTCCTACGCATTAGCCGCGGGCCGCCTGCGCCCCGGCCCGGTCAGGGTGGTGCTGGCTTATCTGGGGGGCGACGATCCGGTCGAGGTCAAACAGGAATTCTCAGTCGCGGACATCCCTGCCCTGGAGGCCGAAATCCAGTCAGTGATTGACTCCATGGCCGACGGCGATTTCCCGCCCATCGCCGAGTTCGACTTGCAACAGTGCACCTGGTGCGTAGGTGGTCCCAATGGCGCCAGGCTTTGCATTCACGCGGATCAGGCTGCTTCTGTCTGAAACGTAATCGCCGGCAGTGAAACCCTAATACAGACCCTCAACTTCTTCCTCCCGCACCAGGTCCACCACATTCGGCCTGGTCAGTTTTAAAAAATCCTGACCGCTCATCTTTACCGAATCCCTGTGTGTCCCGCCGGCGAAGATGATCTCCTCCGCCCGCTCCAGGCGCTCATCCAGCAGGACGGGCACGCCGAACAGCTCGCCCAGCGGCGGCACCGCGCCCAGCTCGTACTCGGTAAACTCGATGCCCATCTCTTCCTCGGTTGCCAGCCGGGCATGGCTGTCGCCCAGGACATCCCGGAGCTTGTGGATATCGAGGCGCTCCGAGGCCGGCAGCACCGCCAAGGCTTCAGCATCGCGCGTCCTGATTACCAGGGTTTTGGCCACATGGCTGGCGATGACTCCCACCGTCCTGGCTTCCTCACTGCTGCTGAAAGTCTCCTGGTGGCTCACCACCTCGTAGCCCATCCCCTGTTCGTCCAGAAACTGTGTGACTTTGGTAGCAACTGCCATGGCCGCCTCCCTGCTCGTTTAACTAAAAAAGCCCTTAACTGGTTCCCCAATCGCCGGCGTTTAACACCTGCCGCCAGCGGGCAATTTGATTCTGCAACCATTCCTTTTCCCTTTAGTAGAAGGAACTCGCGGCCGATTGGGGCATTGTATGTAAGTAGTTCTTTTTAGGCCTGTGGTGGCCGGAACCGTTAAACTTGTGATCTGAACCGACTCCGTGAACATATGGCAGGTCAGGTGTAACCGGAGTCTCGCTTAAAACTGGGGAGAACGTTTGACCATAAAATCAACAAAAAGTTCGCCCGGCGAGGTTGCTGACAGCCCCAGGTCGCGCTCTCTCGTCTCGGTTCTCGGCGAGGAGACCATCATGGAGACGATCTCCTCCTTCGTCGACTACATGGAGACGACGGTCGCCGCCTTCGAGCAGGACGGCTCGATTATCGGCAAGCTGCTTTGCGGCAACAGCTACTGCAGCCTCCTGAAAGAGACGATCGAGAGCGCGCCGGCAAGTGAAGGGGCAAGTAAATATCTCGAGCAGTGTCAGGCCGTCGTGCGCGCAGCCATCGCCAGTGGTCATCAGGAAGAAACACACGGCGCCGGCATCACCATTTGCGTCAACCCTGTCATGGTAAACGGCAAAGCCGTCGGGGCTATCCTGGGCGGCGTCTCGGAGGTGCCATCCGACGAGAAGATTATCCGTGATGTTGCCGAGACAACCGGCGCCGATCTGAAAAAACTTCAGGAAGCGGTCAACCAGGCTTTTCACAAACCGGATTATCTGTACGATGCCGCCCGGCGGCACCTGCATCTTCTGGCCGGTACGCTGGGAAAACTCTACGAGGATGCCCTCGATAAGGAATGGGCAGCGGTGCAGATCACCAGCCGCGAACTGGAGCTGGGGGCAACCCGCGAACTGGATGAACGAATACTGGGCAGCATGACGGCCGGTGTGGTTGTGTTTAATCTGGAGTTTAATATCCGGGTCTGGAACAAGGCGGCGGCAGCTATCTCAGACGTTAGCCCGAACCGGGCGATCGGCGCTCACCTCAGCAAATTGCTGCCGAACTTTGTCGAGCTCGGCTACGACCGGCAATTCAACAAAGTCATCGAATCGGGTGAGTGCTGGAGCGAACAGGCCATCCGTTTTGACCTGCCCGGCGGCGATATGCTCATCCTTGATCTTACCGCGACGCCGCTGCGGGACAAATTCAACGCCATCAGCGGTGTGGTCGTGCTCTTTGAGGATGTCACCAAAGACTTCGAGCTGCGCGAACAATACGATCAGCAAGTCCAGGAACTCAAGGCGATCAACAAGGTTGTAACCCTCGCCAATATTGCCCTGGATCCGCAGGTTTTGTGCAACCGGGTGGCCGAAGCGCTAAAGGAAAACACCGAGGCGGAACAGGTTGCCGTGTTCCTGGTCGAGGGCGAGAACATTTTACTGCGTGGAAGCACCCTGGGTCCGGACGAAGAGGCCAGATTTACAGGGGGGCAATACCGGTTGGGCGAGGGAGTCATAGGCAAAACCGCCCGGAGCGGCAAGGCTGAAGTGGTTTTTGACATCGCCGGCGATGATCGCATTGCGGCGAAGTGGAAAGAGCAGGCGGCTTGTCGGGGCGTGAACAGTCTCATTGCCATGTCGATCAAGGTGAGGGATGAAGTGCAGGGCGTGGTCGCCGCGGTGGCTACCACCGCGGACATCTGTTCTCCAGGGCAGTTGCGTTTCATCGAATTGCTCTCCGACCAGCTGGCTATCTCCCTGCAGAACAACAGGTTATATAGTGATGTTGAATCCAAAAGCCAGTTTTTGAACAATCTCCTCGATGGCATGGCTGAGGGAGTATACATTTATGGAGAGAACGGCGCATTCGAATATATAAATCGCGCCGGCACCGAAATAACCGGCTTCTCCCAGGAAGAGATACTGGGGAAAACC
>JAENWV010000164.1 GCA_016650015.1 Thermoleophilia bacterium
GGCAGCCGGCGACGGCCCGGTTCTCGTCGGCCAGCTTCTCGCCGGCGATGGCGCGGTAGGTGCGGCCAAGCTCAAAAATATTGACGTCCGGGTTCTGCATGGAAAGATTGCTCGCCACGGTCATCAGCAGGCTGGGGAGCATCAGCGTGCGCATCACTGACTGGTCGACGGATAGCGGGTTGGCCAGCTTGACCATCTGCCGCCGCGGGTCGCCCTGGGCCAGCCTTAGCCTGTCGGCGAAATCGGGCGCGATGAAAGTATAGGTGATGGCCTCGTTGACACCCGCCGCCGTCAGCGCCCGGGCGATCTCGCGTTCGGCCGTCTGATAAGAAGACAGTCCGCCCATCACCCGCATGTCGCTGGGAAGCGTCGGCGGGATCAGGTCGTAGCCGAAGACCCTGACGATCTCCTCAATGAGATCGACCTCCCGCTCCACGTCGGCGCGGAAACTGGGAACGGTCACATGCAGCGCGGCGCCCTCCCGGCGGCTTTCGAAGCCGAGCCGGCCGAGGATGGCCTCGATCTCCGCACCCGGCACCACAATGCCCAGCAGGCTGGTGACCTTCTCCTCGCGCAGATGGATGGCCTGCTCCGTGCGGGGCTCGGCGTATATGTCATATTCCCCGGGAACCAGCCGTCCGCCGCAAAGCTCCACCATCATCCGGGAAGCCATCGCCAGGGCTCCGGGAATGACCTCAGTGTCGAGCCCTTTCTCGAAACGGGTGCTGGACTCACTGCGAAGCCCCAGGGCCATCTCAGTCTTCATCACGTTGGGGCCGTTGAAATTTGCGGCCTCCAGCAGGATGTCGGTGGTCTCGCCGGAGACCTCGCTACCGGCGCCGCCCATGATGCCGGCGACCGCGGCGGGCTTGTTCGCGTCGGCAATGACCAGCATGCTCTCGTCGAGCTCCCGGATATCAGAATCGATGGTTTCTATCTTCTCGCCCTTGCCGGCGCGGCGCACGGTCAGCATCGGCCCGGCGATCTTCGCCAGGTCGAAGGCGTGCATGGGCTCGCCCAGCGTCCACATGACATAGTTGGTGATGTCGACCACGTTGTTGACCGGCCTCATGCCGGCGGCGACGATGCGGGCCTTGAGCCACGGCGGCGACGGCGCCACCTGCACGCCGGCGATCAGCCTGGCGCCGTAACGGAGGCAGAGTTCACTGTCATCCACCGTGATGGTGATCAAATCTTCGATGTTATCGTCACCGCGAGCTTCTGCATCGCGTACGGGCTCGGGCGCGAGAGCGGCGCTGGTGATGGCGGCCACCTCCCGGGCGATGCCGTATACCGACAGGCAGTCGGGACGGTTGGGAGTGATCTCCAGTTCCAGGACCTCGTCGCTGACGGGGATGTAATCGACCAGGCGCGTGCCCACCGGCGCGTCTTCGGGCAGGATCATAATGCCGGCGGACTCACTGGAAAGACCCAGCTCCGACTCGGAGCACATCATGCCCCGCGACTCGACCCCCCGGATGACCGCGGCTTCCAGCTTGCGGCCGTCGGGCAGCACGCCGCCGGGCAGGCAGACGGCGGTCCGGTCACCTTCCTCAAAATTTTTGGCGCCACAGACGATCTGCTCGACCTTGCCGGCGCCGACTTCGACCTCGCAAAGCGTCAGTTTGTCGGCGTCGGGGTGCGCGCCCTTTTTCTTCACCCGGCCGACGACGAAACGATCGAGGTTGCCATCCTCGGCGGGCAGGCCGACGCGCGTGACCCGCTCGACCTCGGTGCCGGTGAGGGCCAGCCGGTCGGCGAGTTCGGTGGCGGTCATGTCGATCGCCACATATTCTCTAAGCCATGATAAAGGTACTTTCATAATTTATTCCGTATCGTGCCGGCGGCAGGGACTTTCGGCGTTGACTCATTTAGCCCGTCAAAAGCCGGAAGTCCCTGCCGCCGGCATTTCACTAAAACTGCTTAATAAATCGCAAGTCGTTGTCATAAAACATCCGTAAATCGGTCATGCCGTGCTTGAGCATGGCGATGCGCTCAACCCCCATGCCAAAGGCGAAGCCCTGCATCCGGTCGGCTTCATAGTCGACGAAACCGAAAACGTTGGGATCCACCATGCCGGCCCCCAGTATCTCCAGCCAGCCGCTGTGCTTGCAGGAACGGCAGCCATCCCCGCCGCAAATCATGCAGGAGACATCCACCTCGACACTGGGCTCGGTGAAGGGGAAGAAATGCGGCCGCAGACGAATGACCCGGTCGGCGCCGAAGATCGCCCTGACGAAAGTCTCGAGCGTGCCCTTGAGGTCGGCCATGGTGATGTGCTCATCCACCGCCAGCCCCTCGATCTGATGGAACATGGGTGTGTGGGTGGCGTCCGAGTCGCGGCGATAGACACGCCCGGGCATGATGACGTAAATAGGCGGCTGTTCCTTCTCCATCACGCGGATCTGTACCGGCGAAGTATGGGTACGCAACAGGACGTCCGGATCACCATCGACAAAAAAGGTGTCGTGCGACGAACGGGCGGGATGTCCCTCGGGCGTGTTGAGGGCCGTGAAATTATAGTAGTCCGTTTCGACTTCGGGGCCCTCGGCTATGCGATAGCCGAGCCCGGCGAAGATATCCTCGATCTCCCACTGGGTCTGGGTGATGATGTGCAGGCGTCCCTGGGGGAACGGCTCTCCGGGAAGGGTGATATCCACCTGTTCGGTGGCCAGCCGGCGTTCGAGTTCGCCGGACTCAAGTTGTTTTTTGCGGTCGGCGAGCGCCTGCTCCAGCGCCGCTCTGGCCTGGTTGCCGTACTTGCCGACAACGGGGCGCTCTTCGTTGGGAAGCTCGGGAATACTGCGCAGCAGCAGGGATAGCGGGCTTTTGCGGCCGAGATGTTTGACCCGCGCAGCCTCGATGGCCTCCGGTTCAGCCGCCGCGTCAATGTCGGCAGCCGCTTCGCCAAAAATAGCCGCCAGACCTTCGTGGGCCTTCAGTTGAGCGACAAGATCTTTATATTTATCTTCCATGGACAAATACGGACTCACAATCTTGATCGTGATGGCAGGCAACGGTGACATTAACAGCCCTGAGCAACAGGTGAAACCATGGGAAACTCTACCACTTAGACCGCGCTGCTTCTAGCGACAGGATGCTCGCGGAGAGCCCCAGGCCGGCGATATTTCTGCGATCGCCGGTTTACCCCCATCCTGTTCTTTTACGAAGTCTTATCTGCCGGATTGAGGGAGTCAATCCCGATCGGGTCATTGTCCGGCCAGTGCAGCGTTAAGCCCTGATGAGAACCAGGCACATCATAACTAAACATCATTTTATTAGATGCTTTAGTGTGGGAGAAAGCCTGACGTCTCAATTCTTCGCCCTCTACATTCGTGACCTTCACCGGTATTGTTTTATCCTGAAACCCAATGTAATCCTCTTCGCTCATTTTGCATTCACCTGTACACGAAACCTCTATCACCACAGCGCTGCGAGGGTTACCTGTTGCCGGATCTTTGGTATTTGAGAACCTCACTTTATCTAAAGTGATGCCACCGAAGGTTGACTTCAGCGTGATACCGGTCGAAGCGCTGGTTGTGCTTGTTGCTGTTGTTGCGGTTGAGGTTTTTACTGAAGCTGTAGCTGTAGCCGTTGTATCTGATGACCCGCTGTCAGAGCCGCAACCGCTCAACATGGCCACTAGCGTGAAAAGTGCCGCCAAA
>JAENWV010000007.1 GCA_016650015.1 Thermoleophilia bacterium
GCTGTCCGGGTTCTGAAAAACCATGCCGACGGTCTCGCGGATGTTGTCCAGGTTCGCGGCGTCAGCGGTCGCCAGGCCGCCGACGCGAACTTCGCCCGCCGTCGGCAGCAGTAGCCCGTTCAGCAATCGCGCCAGAGTGGACTTGCCGGAACCGTTAGCCCCGACCAGACCGACAAATTCCCCTTCCTCTATCCGCAGATCGATCCCGGAAAGCGCGAGAGCCTCGGCCCCCGTTACATGGGGATAGCGATAGCCAACGTTATTCAGATGGATGATGGGCGTGCTCAATTGGCAGTTCCCCTCGTTTAATGGAGCGGCTAGATTCTGATTGTATCAAGCTAATGCAAGATGTTCTTGTCGATGACGCCTTTTGCGAATGTGGGAACACCCGGCCCGCCGACTCGCCAACGCCCCCGTCTTCAAAACAAAAAGACGCCCCAAAAAGGGCGCCTTTAAATAACTAAATCGCATTGAAACCGTTATCTAATCAACCAGCTCCAAAAAGACCATCTCCGCCGCATCTCCCTGACGCGGCCCGATCCGGATAATGCGTGTGTACCCACCCGGCCGTTCCGCAAACCGCGGCGCCACCTCAGCGAACAGCGCATGCACCGCGTCCTTGCTGCGAAGACGCCCGACCGCCTGGCGCCTGGCGCTAAGATCGCCGCGCTTGCCCAGGGTGATCATCTTCTCGGCCAGCGGCTTTACTTCCTTGGCCTTGCTGACTGTGGTCTTGATACGGCCGTGCTCGATCAGCGAACAGACCATGTTACCCAGCATCGCCTTGCGATGCGAGGGGGTGAGTCCCAGTTTTCTTCCCTGTTTTGCGTGTCTCATTTCTTGCTCTCCAAATCAGATCCTTCGCTGCGCTCAGGACGACCGACTAAATAATTAGCTCTCCGAACCCCGCAGGGCCATGCCCAGCTTGTTCAGGTTCTCCTTGACTTCATCGATGCTCTTTTTACCAAAGTTAGGTATATTCATCAGCTCGGCCTCGCTGCGCTTGACCAGGTCACCGACGGTCTGAATACCTTCGCGCTTGAGGCAATTATAGGAACGGACGCCTATCTCCAGCTCCTCGATTAGCACATCGTCATCGCCGCCCTTGCTCTCAGCGGGCATTTCCAGCAGCGCCTCAGCGGTTTCCTCGGCGGTGCCGCCGGCCTCGTGGGGACCGGTGAAGATCTCCAGGGAAGAGGTCAGGATGCCGGCCGCCTCCCGCAGGGCCGCATCCGGTGTGATGCTGCCATCGGTGGTGATCTCCATGGTCAGTTTGTCAAAATCGGTGCGCTGGCCGACGCGCGCCTGGTCTACCTCGTAATTGACGCGGGTGACCGGCGAAAAATTCGAATCAATCGGGATGACCCCGATAGCGGCGCCGGCAGCCTTGTTGCTCTCAGCCGAAGCATAGCCGCGACCGCGGCGGATGGTCAGCGTAATTTCAAGTTTGGCCTTCTTGCCAAGGTTGGCGATGTGCAGGTTCTGGTTAATGATCTCCAGCTCCGAGGGGCACTCGATATCGGCGCCCGTGGCCGCGCCCGGACCGGTCTTGACCAGCTGTACCTCGACCTCGTCCAGATCTCCGTGGAGCAGGCAGGTGAGGCGTTTGAGGTTAAGGACGATGTCAGTCACATCCTCCTTGACGCCTGGAACGGTCGAGAATTCGTGCGAGACGCCTTCTATCTTTACCAGGCTCACTGCCGCGCCATCGAGGGAAGACAAAAGCACCCGCCGCAGCGAGTTGCCGAACGTATGGCCGAAACCCCGGTCGAGGGGCTCCACCACGAAGACGCCCTTGTTGTCCTTTACCTGTTCGTGCGTGATCTTGGGGACCTGAAAATTGAGCAAATCGTCCTCCATGTTTGAAAATTGTATACCCGCACCTGAAAGCGCTTCGTTTTGGACCGTGGCCAGGTTGCTCACGATCCCTGCCTGATAAAAGGCGTCACTTGGAATACAGCTCCACGATCAACTGCTCCTGAACCGGGACATCGATCTCCTCGCGCTCCGGGTACTTGAGAATCTTGCCGGAGAGGTTGTCGTGATCGGCCTGCAGCCACGGTGAAACAGATGCTGTCAAGTCGGTGGCTTCCTTGATCAGGTCACGCGCCGACGAGTTGGCCATTACGGCCACGATATCGTCTGGCTTGACCAGGTAGGATGGAATATCCACCCTCCTGCCGTTGACCATGAAATGACCGTGCATGACCAGTTGTCTGGATTGCCTGCGGGACACCGCGAAGCCGAGCCGGTAGACGACATTGTCCAGCCGGACTTCCAGCAACTTGAGCAGATTCTCACCGGTGATGCCGGTCTGGCTATTGGCCCGCTCATAATAATTGTGGAACTGTTTTTCCAATAGGCCGTAGTACCGGCGCGCCTTCTGCTTCTCGCGCAGCTGGGTCAAATATTCGGTTTGCTTGATCCGGCGGCGTCCATGCTCGCCGGGCCCGTAGGACCGCCGGTCGATGGCACACCGATCAGTGAGGCAACGCTCCCCTTTGAGGTAAATTTTCAAACCCTCGCGGCGGCACTGCTTGCAGGCTGGTGAAGTATCCTTGGCCAAATGAATTCTCTCCTATACTCTTCTTCTCTTGCGCTGCCGACAGCCGTTGTGCGGCATCGGCGTCACGTCCTTGACGCCCATCACCTCAAGGCCGGCGGCCTGGAGCGAGCGAATGGCGGTCTCCCGGCCGGAGCCGGGACCCTTGACGAAAACATCCACCTTTTTAAGCCCGTGTTCCATGCCTTTCTTGGCACAGGCATCGGCGGTCACCTGGGCGGCAAAGGGTGTGGACTTGCGCGAGCCCTTGAATCCGGCTGAACCGGCGCTCTCCCAGGCAATCACGTTCCCTTCCTTGTCGGTCAGGGTGACGATGGTGTTGTTGAATGAGGTCTTGATGTGGGCCTGGCCCATGGGAATATTCTTTTTTACCTTGCGGCGTGTACGAGCTTTTGATTTTGGTGCTGCCATCTCTGCCCTCGCTTACTTCTTGCGTTTGACGCCGACTGTACGGCGTGGTCCCTTGCGGCCGCGGGCGTTAGTCTTGGTGCGCTGTCCCCGGACCGGCAGGCCGCGGCGGTGCCTCAGCCCACGGTAGCATCCGATCTCCATCAGCCGCTTGATGTTCTGCGAGCGCTCGCGCCGCAGGTCGCCCTCGACCACCAGGTTGCTGTCCAGATAGTCCCTGAGCTTCGAGACCTCCTCGTCGGTCAGATCGCGCACATAGGTGTTGCGACTGATCTCAAGGTCATCGAGAACCTTGCACGAGGTTGAGCGTCCCACACCATAAATATAAGTGAGCCCGATTTCGACCCGCTTCTCGCGGGGAATGTTTACTCCGGCGATTCGTGCCAAACCAATAACCTCCAGGTTGTCAGAACAAGCCGCGGCGCCGGCGCAATAGCGCCATCACCGCAGCCGCATTTATCCCTGGCGCTGCTTATGCCTGGGATTCGTGCAGATCACCAGCACTTTGCCGTGCCGACGGATAAGCTTGCACTTCTCACACATAATTTTTACTGATGAGCGTACTTTCATGGCTATTTGAACCTGTAAGTGATCCTTCCTCGTGTCAGGTCATAGGGTGATAATTCAACCTTCACCCTGTCTCCGGGCAGGATGCGGATGTAATGCATCCTCATCTTCCCCGATATGTGCGCCAGAACCTCATGGTCGTTATCGAGCCTTACCCTGAACATGGTGTTCGGCAGGGCTTCGACGACCTCACCCTCTAGTTCTATGGCTTCTTCTTTTTGTGACATAGTCTCCGTTCGCGTCCTTTGCGGCCAACCGCAGATGTTACCACAGTAACGGGCCCGCGTCCATACCGGGTTTCTCTCCGGCCGAGCCGGCAGTCAAAACCCTGGGCCCGTTGGCGGTTATCGCCACCGTATGCTCAAAGTGGGCTGACAACATGCCATCGGCCGTCGAGACGGCCCAGTGGTCGTCACCCACGACCACCTTGTGAGTGCCAACGTTCACCATCGGCTCGATGGCGAAGACCATCCCTTCCTTGAGCTCCGGCCCGGTACCTGGATTCCCGTAATTGGGAATCTGTGGTTCCTCGTGCATCTCGCGGCCGATGCCGTGGCCTACCAGCGTCCGCACCACCGAGAAGCCGTTGGCTTCAACATGCTCCTCTACCGCGTGGGAGACATCCCCCAGGCGGTTGCCCGGCCGGCATTTGCCGATTGCACGCATCAGGGAGGTCTCCGTGACCTCCATCAGACGGTGTGCCAGCTGGCCGGCGTCACCCACCTCTACGGTAAGGGCCGCGTCGCCCACCCAACCTTTCAGGGTGACGCCCACATCGAGACTGATGATGTCGCCCTCGGCCACCCGGTAATCCCCGGGGATGCCGTGCACGACCATCTCGTTGGGAGAGGCGCAGATCGAGGCCGGAAAGCCCCGGTATCCCTTGAAAGTAGGAATTCCGCCCTGCTCCCTGATAAACTTCTCCGCCGCCTGGTCCAACTCGGCGGTGCTGACCCCCGGCAGACACATGGCTTTCATCATCGCCAGGCAATCACCGACGATCCTGCCAGCCCGGGCGATCTTCTCTATCTGGGCTGGAGACTTGCGCTTGATCAATTTCCAGTCCCGTCTTATCCGGCAAGCCTGCCTTCCGGCCGGCCGCCGACTCTACTTGAGGAAACCTTCGTAGTGCCTCATGAGCAGCTGCGACTCCATCTGCTTCATGGTCTGCAGGGCAACGCCAACCACGATCAGGATCGAGGTGCCACCCAGATAAAACGGCACGTTCATGTACTTGATCAGAATATTCGGCAGTACCGCGATCGCCGCCAGAAAAAGGGCGCCCGGCAGCGTCAGCCGCGTCAGTACCTTGTCCAGATAGACAGCGGTGGGCTTGCCCGGCCGGATTCCCGGAATAAAGCCGCCATACTTCTTCAGGTCGTTGGCCCGCTCCATCGGATCGAACTGTACCGCAGTGTAAAAGTAGGTGAAGCCGATGATGAAAATCGCTTCCAGAATCCAGAAAGGCCACTCCGAGGGACTCATCCAGTTAGCGAACGACTGCATGAACTCCTGCGGGAAGAACCTGGCCATGGTCGGCGGCAGCATCAGCACCGACGAGGCGAAGATTACCGGGATGACTCCAGCCATGTTGATCGACAGCGGCAGGTAGGTGCTGCCACCTGAGGTCATGCGCCGTCCGATCTGCCGTTTGGCATACTGGATGGGGATGCGCCGCTGCCCCTCCTGGACCAGCACGATTCCCATGATGACCACGATACCGACGGCCAGAATAATCACAATCGATACGAGGTCCATCCTCGTCAGTTGGATGGCTCCCGGAAGCAGACCCGATACTATGCTGGCGAAGATCAGCAGGGAGATGCCGTTGCCGATGCCACGCTGGCTGATCAGTTCGCCGATAAACATGAGCAGCGTGGTCCCCGCGGTGAGCGTAATGATGATCTCATAAAAATTGAGGAGGCTCAGGTTAAGGTCGGGTATCTGCTGGCTGAAGAGTGCCGAATAACCGAACGCCTGTGCCAGGGCCAGACCTACGGTCAGATAGCGCGTATACTGGGTGATCTTGTGCTGGCCGGCCTCACCCTCCCTGGCAAGCTCCTTGAGCGCCGGAAAAGCCATGGTCAACAGCTGCAGAATAATGGAGGCCGTGATATACGGCATGATTCCCAGGGCAAAAACTGCGAAACGGCTGAGCGCGCCTCCCGAAAAAAGGTTGAGAAAATTGAAGATATCGCCACCACTGTTGCTGATGTAATTCTGGATCTTGCTGATGTCGATACCCGGCACCGGGATATTGGCGCCGAAGCGGTAGATGACGATCATGGCCGAGGTGAATATGAGCTTGGTCCTCAGCTCCGGAATCTTCCAGGCGTTTGCCAGGGACGCAAGCAACTAGATGACCTCCGCCTTGCCGCCGGCGGCCTCGATCTTCTCACGGGCCGACTTGCTGAAACCATTGGCCTTGACTGTGAGCGAGACGGTGATTTCACCGTTGCCGAGGATCTTCACCGGGATCTTGGTGTTCTTGATGATGCCCTTCTCGACCAGCGCTTCTGGAGTCACTTCGGCGCCGGCATCAAACTTCTCGGCCAGACGGAATACATTGACGCCTGTCGTGTGAGTGCGGAAGGGTCCGAACGGCATGCTCATTTTCTTGTTGGGGCCGCGCAGCTTGCTAACCCGCATATACAGCGGCATCTGGCCGCCTTCATAGCCCGGGCGCACGCCACCGCCGGCCCGGCTGTTAAAGCCCTTGTGGCCGCGGCCGGACGTCTTGCCGTGGCCGCTACCGTGGCCGCGGCCGACGCGCCTGCGCGCGTGCTTCGATCCCGGCTCCGGCTTGAGGTTATGGAGACCTATGTATTGGGCCTGTTCCGCGCCCTTCTCTTCCTCGCTCACTTCTTGCTCCCTTTGACTTCCTCGACCTCGACCATGTAACGCACCTGGTGGATCATTCCCCGGATCTGCGGGCTGTCATCATGGATGACAGTATGGTTGATCCGGTGCAGGCCGAGGGCACGTATGGTGCGGCGATGGTCAGCACGCCGGCCGATAATGCTCTTTGTCTGTGTCACCTTGATCTGGCTCATGCTTCAGTTGCCTTCTTTGCCGGTTTTGCCTTGACTGCCGGTTTTGCCTTGACTGCCGGTTTTGCCTTGGCTGCCGGTTTTGCCTTGGCTGCCGGTTTTGCCTTGGCTGCCGGTGCGGCCGGTGGCGCTTCGGGCGTCGCTTTGGGCGTCGCGGCCTTTTTCGTCTTTTCGATTCCGAGCACTTCCGAAACCGTCTTGCCGCGCAACATTGCTACCTCGCGGGGGTCCTTGAGTGATTTCAGTCCTTCGACGCTGGCCCGCACCATGTTGATGGGGTTGGTCGTCCCCAGGCATTTGGCCAGCACGTCGCGAATTCCCGCAAGCTCCATTACCGCGCGCACGCCACCGCCGGCGATGATGCCGGTACCAGGCGAGGCGGGTTTCATCATCACGCGGCCAGCGCCGTAGCGACCGACTATCTTGTGCGTGATCGTGTTCTTGTGCTTGGGAACACGGAACAAATTCTTTTTAGCGTCCTCGACCGCCTTCTGGATGGCGAGGGGGACTTCCTTGGCCTTGCCGTAACCGACACCCACCTGGTTGACAGTGTCACCCACGACTACCAGCGCCGTGAATGAGAACCTGCGGCCACCCTTGACCACCTTGGCGACGCGGTTGATGGCGACAACCTTCTCCTGCAGTTCGGGCGCCCGCTTTCCTAGCTCGATTTTCTCGTATGCGTCTGCCATATCAGAACTTTATTCCTCCCTTGCGTGCTCCATCGGCCAACGCCTTGACGCGGCCGTGGTAGAGGTAGCTGCCGCGATCGAAAACGACCTTTTCTATATTGTTTTCCTTGGCCCTGGCGGCCAGCAGCTCGCCGACTTTCTCCGCCATCTGGGTATTGTTGATGCCTGACTCCTTGACCTCCAGGCTCGATGCCGCGGCGAGAGTCCTGCCGTTCAGATCATCGATTACCTGGACGGAGATACCGCGGTTGGAGCGGAACACGGTCATCCTCGGGCGCTCGGGCATGCCCGTCACCTTCAGCCGCACACGGTTATGACGCCGCGCGCGCGTTTTCTGCCTGGCTATAATTTCAGTATTTGTCTTGGCCATGATTTATGCCCTCTTGCCAACCTTTCTGCGTATATGCTCTTCTATATATTTGATGCCCTTGCCCTTGTAGGGTTCCGGCGGACGAATCGAGCGAATGGTGGCAGCGAGCTGCCCCACGACCTGCTTGTCGATGCCGTGCACGATGACCTGGGTCTGCTTGGGCACTTCGAAGTAGGTGTCCTTCATCGGCTGGATGATCACCGGATGGGAAAGCCCGACCAGGATCTCCAGATCCTTGCCCTTCAGGGTGGCCCGGTAGCCGACACCGTTGATTTCCAGCTCGCGCTTGAAACCGGTGGTAACGCCCTCGACCATGTTGGCGACCAGGGTTCTGGTCAACCCGTGCAGCGAACGGTGATCCTTGCGGTCAGACGGCCGCTTCACCAGGATGGTGCCGTTCTCCCGTACGATCTCCATCTGCGGCGAGAACCTGCCCGAGAGTTCACCTTTCGGTCCCTTGACCCTGACGTCGCTGCCGTCGATCGTGACCTCGACCCCGTCGGGTACTGCTATTGGCGCTCTTCCGATTCTTGACACTTTATATTTCTCCCGGCTCTTGCCGTTGACGCTTGCGTTTACTTACCAGATGAAACAGATAACTTCGCCGCCGATACCGTTTTTCTGGGCTTCGCGGCCGGTCATCATACCTTTCGAAGTGGATATCAGGGCTGTGCCCAGTCCACCCAGCACCTTGGGAATCGCTTCCTTGGGTGCATAAACCCGGCGGCCCGGCTTGCTGATGCGCCTGAGGCCGGATATAACCTTCTGCCGGTCCTTGCCGTATTTGAGATCGACGACAATATTGTCGAAGGCCTCCCCGCGCAACAGGGCATAGTCCGTAATATAGCCCTCCTCCTTGAGGAGCCTGGCGATCTCGACTTTCACTTTGGATGCCGGCATCTCGACGTTATCCTTGAAACCATTGTTAGCGTTCCGGATACGGGTCAGCATGTCGGCGATTGGATCGTTGACGGTCATATAAACAGCCCCCTACCAGCTGGACTTGGTCATACCGGGGATAACTCCCCGATGGGCCAGCTCGCGCAGACAAATGCGGCAGAGGCCGAATTTACGGAAATAGCCCCGTGGGCGGCCGCAGCGGCGGCAGCGATGATATGCCCGGACCGGATATTTCGGCGTACGGCTAGCTTTGACCTGTAGTGATTTCTTAGCCATTCAATCTCCTTAACGCTCGCGGAACGGCATGCCAAGCTTCTTCAGCAGCGCGCGTCCCTCGTCGTCGTTGCGGGCGGACGTGGTGATGGTTATGTCGAGCCCCCTGGTCTGGGTGATCGAATCGTAATCGATCTCCGGAAAAATCAGCTGCTCCTTGATGCCCAGCGACATGTTGCCGCGGCCATCGAAAGATTTCGGTTTCAGTCCGCGGAAGTCCCGGATGCGTGGCAGGGCGACGGAGATCAGCCGGTCCAGAAACTCGTACATGCGGGCGCCTCGCAGGGTCACCGTGCAGCCGACTGCCATGCCCTCACGCAACTTGAAGTTGGCGATGGACTTGCGGGCCCGCGTGATCTTTGGCTTCTGGCCGGTGATGATGGTCATCTCGGCGACGGCGTTATCCAGCAGCTTGGCGTCGGTCTTGGCCTCACCAACACCCATGTTCACCGAGACCTTGGAGACCCGGGGGACCTCCATGGAATTTTTCAGCCCCAGCTCTTCCTTGAGCTGGGCGACGAATTCCTTTTCAAATTGTTCCTTGAGTCTTGCCATGTTACCTGTCAGCCTCTAATCAATCGAATTCAGAGCCGCAGCTCTTGCAGACGCGAAGGCGGCCGTTGTCAGTACGCCTGGCTCCCAGCCTCACGCCATCGCTGCAGCGGGAACAGTAGAACATCACGTTGGAAACGTGGATCGGCGACTCTTTCTCGATCATGCCCTGGGGGTTCTGTGGCGACGGGCGGCGGTGACGCTTGATCATGTTCAGCCGCTCGATCACTACACGTTCCTTCTCGGGCTCGACCCTCAGCACTTTGCCGGTCTTGCCGCGCGCCTTGCCGGCGATAACCAGTACCGTGTCGCCCTTCTTTATTTTCATTTTACTGGACATTTCAGCTATCTCCTCGAGTACCCGGCGTCAAAGGACTTCTGGCGCCAGTGATACGATCTTCATAAAATTCTTGTCGCGCAGCTCCCGGGCCACGGGGCCGAAGATGCGAGTGCCACGCGGGTTATTGGCCGCGTCGATCAGTACTGCCGCATTCTCGTCGAAAGCGATATAGGTACCGTCCTTGCGGCCCAGCTCCTTCTTGCAGCGGACCACTACGGCGGTGACGACTTCGCCCTTCTTCACGGCGCCGCCCGGACTGGCCGCCTTGACCGTGCCGACGATGGTGTCGCCGACGCGCGCATAGCGCCGGTGCGAGCCACCTTTGACCCTGATGCACAACAGCTCTTTCGCGCCGGTGTTGTCAGCAATTTTTAGTCTTGTTTCTTGCTGTATCACTAATTGTCCGTTTCTGGTTCCCTGTTGAAAGAACTATTTTGCTTTTTCGATAATCTCCGCCAGGCGCCAGCGCTTGTTCCTGGACAGCGGCCTGGTCTCGATGACCCTCACGGTGTCGCCGATGCCTGCTTCGTTGTTCTCGTCGTGTACCGCCAGCTTGCGTGACCGCCGTACGGTCTTGCCGTAAAGCCGGTGCGCCTTGGCGGTGTCGATCCGCACCGTGATGGTCTTATCCATCTTGTCGCTGGTTACGATGCCGCGGCGTTCCTTGCGGTTGCCGCTGCTCAAAGTCTTTGTCTCGCTTGCCTTGGCGCTCATTTAAGCCTCCTGGTCCCCGGCTCCGGAAGCGCTGCGTTCGCGCTCTCCCTGGACCGTCATTATTCGGGCGATGTCCTGCCGGACCACCCTCAGTTTCCGGTGGTTGTCCAGCTGGCCTGTGGCGTGCTGGAACCGCAGGTTGAAGAGCTGCTTGCGCGTCTCGCGCATGCGTTCCATGAGCTCGTTGTCCGAAAGATCGCGCAGCTCGTTAGCCTTCAAAGAGATCACCCTCGCGTGTCACGAATTTACACTTGATCGGCAGCTTGTGAGCCGCCAGCCGCATCGCTTCCTTGGCGACCGGCTCCGCCACGCCGGAAAGCTCGAACATTACCCGGCCCGGTTTGACCACGGCCACCCACTGTTCCGGGGAGCCCTTGCCGCCACCCATGCGGGTTTCGGCAGGTTTCTCGGTCACCGGCTTGTGCGGGAAGATATTGATCCAGACCTTGCCGCCACGCTTGATATAGCGGGTCATTGCCACACGGGCAGCTTCTATCTGGCGGTTCGTGACCCAGCCCGGCTCCATCGCTTTAAGACCGAACTCGCCATGCTCCACGCGGAAGCCGCCCTTGGTGGCCCCGCGCATGCGGCCCCTGTGCTGTTTGCGATGTTTTGTTTTTCTGGGTAAAAGCATATCGGTTACCTTGGCTGTGCCTTGCGGCTACTTACGCCTCTGGGCGTCAACCTCGCCCAGACGGCGGTCGGCTTTCATCTTGTCCATGTTGAAACCCTCGGGCATAATCTCGCCCTTGTTGATCCAGACTTTCACGCCGATACGGCCGAAAGTCGTGCGAGCCTCGGTGAAACCGTAATCAATGTCAGCGCGCAACGTGTGCAGCGGCACCCGTCCCTCGCTATAACCCTCGGTGCGGGCCATTTCCGCGCCTCCCAGACGGCCGGCGCAGGCAACCTTGATACCCTCGGCGCCGGAGCGCACAGCCGATGTAATAGCGCGCTTCATCGCCCGGCGGAATGCCACCCGCCCCTCCAGCTGCTCGGCGATGGACTGGGCCACCAGGTTGGCGTCCAGCTCCGGGCGCTTGACCTCGATGATGTTGGCGTGCACGGCCTTGCCGGTCATGTCGTGGATCTCCCGGCGCAGCGCGTCCACCTCGGCGCCGCTCTTACCGATAACGATACCCGGCCTGGCGGTGTGAATATCGATGGTGATCTTTTGAGCGTCCTTCTTGATATGGATGTCCGAAAGGGCCGCGTGCCGCAGTTTCTTGCGGATGTGCGCACGGATCTCGAGATCCTCGATTAAAAAGTTGGCGAAATCTTTTTCGCTGTACCAATGGGATTTCCAGTCATGGATGATCCCCAGACGCATTCCTCCCGGGTGCACTTTCTGACCCACGCTACCCCTCCTTCCTTGATGCCAGTTCGACTGTTACATGACAAGAACGCTTGCGGACCCGGAAAGCCCTGCCCATGGCCCGTGGCCGAATACGCTTCATCGTCGGCCCTTCGTTGACGTAGATGCTGTTGACGAAAAGCTCGTCGGAATTCATGTCGTGATTGTTCTCGGCGTTGGCCACGGCGGAGCCGATCACCTTGCTGACGACCTGCGCCGCATTCCTGGTCGAAAAGTTCAGCACCGTGCGGGCGTCGACAACCTTCTTGCCGCGTACCTGATCAGCGACCAGCCGCATCTTGCGCGCCGAACAGCGGACATATCTGGCCGTGGCAACCGCGGTTGCGGCTGCATCCGGCTCATCAGCTTCCTCTTCGACTTTCTTTTTCTTTTTTTTTGTATCAGCCATAAAGTCTCAAATCCTACTTCAGTGACGTGCTTCTGTCGGTATGATGCCCGTGGCCGCGGAATGTCCGGGTCGGGGCGAACTCACCCAGTTTGTGCCCCACCATGCTCTCGGTGATAAAGATGGGCACATGCTTGCGGCCATCGTAGACCGCGATGGTGTGGCTCACCATCTCCGGGAAAATTGTTGACGAGCGCGACCAGGTCTTGAGCATCTGTTTCTTGCCCGACTCGTTCATCTGCTCAATGCGCGCCAGCAGCTTCTCACTGACGAAAGGTCCCTTTTTAATCGATCTGCTCATTCAGCTCCTCCTAGCGGCCTTTCCGGCGGGATCGGACAATATAGCGATCGCTCTGTTTGCCCTTCTTGCGGGTGCGGTAACCGATGGTCGGCACGCCCCACGGGGTTACCGGATGCCTGCCTGCTGTCGCTTTACCCTCGCCACCTCCGTGCGGATGGTCGACCGGGTTCATGGCGGTGCCGCGAACCCTGGGCCTCTTGCCCTTCCAACGGCTGCGACCTGCCTTGCCACCTGTCAAATTCTCGTGAGTCGTATTTCCTACCTCGCCGATTGTGGCGCGGCAGCCAATTTCAACCAGCCGCATTTCACCGGAAGGCAATCTGACGTTCGCCATCTTGCCTTCCTTGGCCATCAGCTGGGCTGAGGTACCAGCCCCGCGGGCCATCTGGGCGCCACGACCAGGCTTCAGCTCGATGCAGTGAACCATGGTGCCAACCGGGATATTGGCCAGTGGTAACGAATTACCCGGCTTGATATCCGCGTCCGGACCGGACTCCAGCATCGTGCCCACCGTCAGGCCAACCGGCGCCGGAATGTAGCGCTTCTCGCCATCGACATAATTCAGCAGGGCGATCCGGGCAGAACGATTCGGGTCGTATTCGATCGACGCCACCTTGGCCGGGATGCCGTCCTTGAGCCGCTTGAAATCTATCTGGCGGAACTTCCGCTTGTGGCCACCGCCGGTGCGTCGCTTGGTGATCCGGCCATACGAGTTCCGGCCGCCGTTTTTGGAGATGCCCTGGGTCAGGCTCTTCTCCGGCTTCGAGCGGGTGATCTCCTCGAAGGTGGAGCCGGTCATGAACCTGCGGCCCGGCGATGTTGGTTTATATGTTTTTACCTGAGCCATCTGTACCTACATCGTCTCGAAGAATTCGATTTTATCGCCTTCCGACAACTGCACGATCGCTTTCTTGCCGGAGATGGTCCGGCCCCGCACCATGCCGCGGCGCTTGGGTTTGGACCTGGTCTTAATGATGTTCACGCCGACTACTTTCACGTTAAAAATTTCTTTTACCGCCTGGGCGATGGCCGGCTTCCTGGCCCGCGGGTCCACCTTGAAGGTGTACTTGTTGTGCTCGATCAGCGAGTAGCTCTTCTCCGAGATGACCGGGCCCAGGATAATTGTGTGCGGATCTCTCATTTTTTCACGCCCAGGCTGTTCAGTTGTTCAAGCACCTGCTTGGTCAGTAGCACTGTGCGCGTGGACATAATGTCGGCCACGCCCAGCTCGCTGGAGTTGCAGACGGTGACTTTTGGCAGATTGCGGAAGGACATGGCGGCGTTCGCGTCGCCATCATCCACCAGCACCAGCACCGGGTAATTCGGATTGAGACTTTCCAGCACCGCCGCGGCGGCCGCGGTTTTCGGCTCCTCGAACGGCAGTCCGTCGATAACCTTGATGCTGCCTTCGCTGGCCCGGGCGGAGAGCGCCATCTTCAGCGCTTTGGCGCGGACCTTGCGGTTGACCTTGAAACTATAATCCCGAGGCTTCGGGCCGAAGGCGACACCGCCACCAGTCCAGTGCGGCATCCGGCTGGAACCTGCCCGGGCGCGGCCCGTGCCCTTCTGGCGCCACGGCTTGACGCCGCCGCCGCTTACCTCGCCACGCTTCTTGGTCGAGGCGTTGCCACCGCGTCGCGCGGCCAGTTCGGCGCGCGCCGCTTCGTGCAAAACGCCGATCCTCGGTTCGATCGCAAAAACTTCCGGGCTCAGTTTGACTTCCTTGTCACTGAGAGCCTTGACGGCCGGCACGCTCACTGTCGCCTTGGCCACAACCTTTTTCTTCGACTTGGCCTTCTTTTTCGGAGCAGCCTTGGCTTTCACCTCGGGCTTGGCCTCGGTCTTTGCCTTGGGCTCTGGCTTAGCCTCAGCTGCGGCCGCCACCTCGGCTTCGGGCTGGGCCTCGGACTCGGCTACGGCATCGGCCTTTACCTCTTCGGCGGCCGCCACCTTCGCCTCTTCTCTGACTTCCGGCTTGATATCTTCGGTTGTTTCTTCTTTATCAGTCATGTTTTCCGCTATTTGTTATTGGGTCTGGGTCTGGATGAACACTATACCGTTGCTGGATCCGGGAACCGCTCCCTTGAGAAACAGCAGGTTCTTCTCCTGGTCGATCTCGACTACCGTCAGACCGAGCTGGGTAGACTTCTTGTTGCCCATCTGGCCGGGAAGCTTCATACCCTTGAAGACCCGTGACGGATAGGCGCTCGCGCCCACCGAACCCGGAGCCCTGTGAAAATGGGCGCCGTGAGAAGCGGGGCCGCCTGCAAAATTGTGACGCTTGATGACGCCGGCGAAACCCTTGCCCTTGCTAACGCCGGTGACCTTGACCTTCTGGCCCGCCTCAAAAACCGCGACGGTGATCTCCGGCTTCTTCTCCATGGCCTTGGTCTTTTTCTTGCTCTTTTTAGCCGGCTTTTTCGCTTCAACCTCGTGAGCGTCAGCTTCGGCCTTCGCGGCCTCGGCTTCCTCACCTTCGGCGACCTTGGTTTCTTTTGCCTTTTCCGTTCCGGCGTCTTCGGCCTTTGCGGCAGCGGATTCATCCACCGCAGCTTCCGTCTCAGCCGCTTCCTCTACAGGCTCCTCGGCGGGAGCTTCAGCTACAGCCGGCATAACCAGCTTCAGGATCGCTTCTTCCTCGGATGCTCCATCAGCCGCTTCAACTTCGACACGGTACTCGGCCAGGTGACGCCTGGCATCCACGCCGGCCTTCTTGAAATGGCCGGCCTTCGGCCTGATGACCTTGTTCTTCTTTAGGTCGCCGAAACCGATCTGCACGGCCTGGTAGCCGTCGTTGGCGTTGGTCTTGACCTGAGTCACCGCACAAGGTCCAGCCTCGATGACCGTGACCACAATGCGGTCGCCATCGTCGGTGAATATCTGGGACATGCCCAGTTTCTTTCCCAGTATCGCGGCCATATCAGAGCTTGATCTCGATGTCGACGCCGGCAGGCACATCAAGGCGCATCAGCGAATCAACCGTCTTCGGCGTCGGCTGATGAATGTCGATCAGCCGCTTGTGCGTACGCATCTCGAAGTGCTCACGGGAGTCCTTGTCCTTGAAGGGACCCTTGATGACGCAATACACGTTCTTCTCGGTGGGCAGGGGTACCGGACCAACTACGGTGGCGCCGGTGCGCTGTGCCTGCTCGACGATGAGCTTCGCGCTGCGGTCAATGAGCTCGTGATCGTAAGCCTTGAGCCTTATGCGTATTTTCTGTTGAGCCATATCTGTCTCGTTTCCGATCTCCGGCATAGACGCCCGGGCTCCCGCCCGGTCAGCCGTGAGACCGTAATAAAGCCCGGTGCCGAAGCGCCGGGCTGTTGGTCGCTTTTATTCGATGATGCTGGTGACCGCGCCGGCGCCCACGGTGTGGCCGCCCTCGCGAATGGCGAAGCGGAGACCTTCCTCCATGGCGATCGGCGTGATCAGTTTGACTTCCATGACCGTGTTGTCACCCGGCATGACCATCTCGACGCCCTCTTCCAGGGTTATGCTGCCGGTGACGTCAGTCGTACGGAAGTAGAACTGCGGCCGGTAGTTGGTGAAGAAGGGGGTATGACGGCCGCCTTCTTCCTTCGAAAGCACGTAGACCTGGGCCTTGAAGTGCGTGTGCGGCGTGATGGAGCCCGGCTTGGCCAGCACCATGCCGCGCTGGATCTCTTCCCGCTTGGTGCCGCGCAGCAGGGCGCCGATGTTGTCGCCCGCGCGCCCCTCGTCCAGCAGCTTGCGGAACATTTCCACACCGGTGCAGACGGTCTTCACGGTCTTCTCGTGCATGCCGACGATCTCGACTTCCTCGCCGACCTTGATGATGCCGCGCTCGACGCGGCCGGTGGCTACCGTGCCACGGCCGGTGATGGTGAAGACGTCCTCGATCGGCATCAGGAAGGGCTTGTCGATGTCGCGCTCCGGCTCCGGCAGATATGTATCCACCGCATCCATCAGCTGGAGGATGGGGTTACACGCGGCGCACTCGGCGGTGCCGCAACCGCATTCCAGCGCCTTGAGGGCCGAACCGGCGACGATGGGGATGTCATCCCCGGGAAACTCATACTCGGAGAGCAGCTCGCGGACTTCCATCTCCACCAGCTCCAGCAGCTCGGGGTCATCCACCATGTCCACTTTGTTGAGGAAGACGATGATGTACGGCACGCCTACCTGGCGGGCCAGCAGAATGTGCTCGCGGGTCTGCGGCATGGGGCCGTCAGCCGCACTTACCACCAGGATGGCGCCGTCCATCTGCGCCGCGCCGGTGATCATGTTCTTGATGTAATCAGCGTGTCCCGGACAGTCTACATGCGCATAGTGACGATTCTCGGTCTCGTACTCGACGTGAGAGGTAGCGATGGTAATGCCGCGCTCGCGCTCCTCGGGAGCGTTGTCGATGGAGTCGAAGCTCCTTATCTCGACATTTTCCCCATGACCGGCCAGACAGCTGGTGATAGCCGCCGTCAGAGTCGTCTTGCCATGGTCGATGTGACCGATGGTTCCCACGTTAAGGTGCGGCTTGGTTCTTTCAAACTTTTGCTTTGACATCCTTGCTCCTCTCCTCTCAATACGCTGAGCAAAACCGGCTTTAAAGTCCTGCGCTAAAACCCACCGTACAGCTGTTATTTACTATGAGTTCTTCCTGGCGAGCGAATTACTATATATCAAACCACCACGGCAGGCAAGCTGCTGGGCTACTTGCCGTTGACCTGCTCGACTATGCCAGTGGCGATTGAGCTCGGTACCTCTTCGTAACGGTCAAACTGCATCGTGTAATTGGCCCGTCCCTGGCTCAGTGAGCGCAGATCCGTAGCGTAACCAAACATCATCGCCAGGGGGACGCGGGCACGAATGACCTGGACCTTGCCGCGGGGCTCCATGCCCTCGATCTTGCCACGGCGTGAGTTCAGGTCGCCGATGATATCGCCCATGTATTCCTCGGGGACGACGACCTCGACTTCCATGACCGGCTCCAGAAGAACCGGCTTGGCCTTGGCTACCGCTGACTTGAACGCCATGGAGCCGGCAATGCGGAAGGCAATCTCCGACGAGTCCACGTCGTGGTAGGAACCGTCGACGAGCGTGACTTTCACGCCCACCATCGGGTAACCGGCCAGGACGCCGTTTTCCATGGCTTCCTTGATACCCTCGTTGACCGAGGGGATGTAATCCTTGGGGATGACGCCGCCCGAGATCTTCTCGACGAACTCGTAACCCTCGCCCGGGCCGGAAGGCTCGATGTTGATGACCACATGGCCGAACTGGCCGCGGCCGCCGGTCTGGCGAATGAACTTGCCCACGACCTTCTCCACCGGCTTGCGGATCGTCTCACGGTAGGCAACCTGCGGCTTGCCTACGTTGGCGTCCACCTTGAACTCGCGCAGCAGGCGGTCGACGATGATCTCCAGGTGCAGCTCGCCCATGCCGGAGATGACGGTCTGGCCGGTCTCCTCATCGGTGCGGACCTGAAAAGTCGGATCTTCCTCGGCCAGCTTATGCAGCGAGGCGCCCAGCTTTTCCTGATCGGCCTTGGTCTTGGGCTCGATGGCCACGGCGATAACCGGCTGCGGAAAATCCATGGACTCGAGAATGATCGGGTCCGAGGCGTCGCAGAGGGTGTCGCCGGTGGTAGTGAATTTCAGTCCTACCGCGGCGGCAAGATCGCCGGCGTAAATCGCGTCGCGCTCCTCGCGGGTGTTGGCGTGCATCTGCAGGATGCGGCCGATCCGCTCCTTCTTGTCCTTGGTGGCGTTATAAACATGGCTGCCGGACTTGAGCACGCCGGAATAAACCCGGAAATAAGTGAGTTTGCCGACAAAGGGGTCGCTCATGACTTTAAAGGCCAGCGCCGCGAACGGCTCTTCGTCGCTGGCGTTGCGGATCTCTTCGCCCTTTTCAGAGCTGATGCCCCTGATCGGTGGCACATCCAGCGGCGAGGGCAGGTAATCGATTACCGCGTCCAGCAGCGGCTGCACACCCTTGTTCTTGAATGCCGTGCCGCAGAGTACCGGCGTAATCGCGATGGCGTTGGTGGCCTTGCGTATGACTTCCTTGAGGTGGGCCGTCTCGATATCGTTGCCCTCGATATAGGCCTCCATCAGGGTCTCATCGTGGTCGGCCAGCTTCTCGATCATCAGGTTGCGCCATTCGAGGGAGAATTCCGCCATGTCCTCGGGAATCTCGCGGACTTCCCAGGTCTCGCCCATATCCTCGTCCCAGACCAGCGCCTTCATCTCGACCAGGTCGATGATGCCCTGGAAGGCATCCTCGCGGCCGATAGGGAGCTGGATGGCGACCGGGTTGGCGCCCAGGCGCTTGATCATCATGTCCAGCACCTGGAAGAAGTCGGAACCCATGCGGTCCATCTTGTTCACATAGGCGATGCGGGGCACATGATATTTGTCGGCCTGCCGCCAGACAGTCTCTGACTGGGGCTCGACGCCGCCTACGGAGCAGAAAAGGGCGATGGCGCCGTCGAGGACGCGCAGCGAGCGCTCAACCTCGGCAGTGAAGTCCACGTGCCCGGGAGTGTCTATAACGTTGATCCGGTAATCTTTCCAGGCGCAGGTGGTTGCAGCCGAGGTGATGGTGATGCCCCGCTCCTGCTCCTGCTCCATCCAGTCCATAACCGCCGCGCCGTCGTGGACCTCGCCGATCTTGTGCGTGATGCCTGTGTAATACAGGATGCGCTCGGTCGTCGTGGTCTTGCCCGCGTCGATATGGGCCATGATCCCGATATTTCTGGTTTTCTCTAGGGAAAACTTGCGTGTCATGTCTGTATGCTTCTTGCTGTTGGTGTTAACTGCTGCCTGTGTGCTCATCAAAATCCAAACCTCTCGCCCGGTTCCGCCTTTGGCTCACCGGATATTTTCGCTGACATTCATTATTCTGCTTCCCCCGGCTTCGGGCCTTTCACTTACCAGCGGTAGTGGGCAAAGGCCTTGTTTGCCTGAGCCATACGGTAGATATCGTCCTTCTTCTTCCAGGCCGACCCTTGATTGCCCACGGCGTCGAGACACTCGTTGGCGAGCCGTTCCGCCATCGTCTTCTCGCGGCGCTCGTGGGCGAAAGCGACAATCCAGCGAATCGCCAGCGTGCGCGCCCGTCGCGTGGGAACCTCTATGGGTACCTGGTAGGTTGCACCGCCGACCCGGCGGGACTTGACCTCCAGCGACGGCGTAACCGCGTCGACTGCCTGCTTCAGTATCGCGACCGGATCATCGCCCTTCTTCTCACCCATGATTTCCAGGGCGCGATAAGTGATCTTTTCCGCCGTGGACTTCTTGCCGCCCTGCATCACCTTGTTGACAAACTGGGCTACCAGCTTGCTGTTATAGATGGGGTCGGGAGTGGTCTCCCGTTTCTGGGCTGCGGCTCGGCGGGGCATTAATACTCCTTAGGGGGCCTTGACACCGTATTTGGAACGGGCCTGGCGACGGTCAGTGACACCGGCGGTATCCAGAGCGGCCCTGACAACCTTGTAACGCACACCCGGCAGATCCTTGACACGGCCACCCTTGACCAGGACCACGGAGTGCTCCTGCAGGTTATGGCCGATGCCGGGAATATAAGCGGTAACCTCGATGCCGGTGGTAAGACGGACGCGGCAGACCTTCCGCAGGGCCGAGTTCGGCTTCTTCGGAGTGGTCGTATAGACGCGGGTGCAGACGCCACGGCGCTGCGGCGCGCCCTTGAGCGCCGGCGTCGTGCTCTTCTCTATGGAGGCCTTGCGGCCCTTCCTCACCAGCTGGTTTACTGTCGGCATAAGTTCCTTTTCGTTTTTCCGTGCCTGTCGCTCCATCATCCTGCGCCGCGAAGCGGCGCAGGATCCGAGTGCTATTTACACACACGAACGAGCAGCAGACTTTAACCTCTCCGGGAAAAATACCGGAGGAGTCTGCGGCTCGGTTTTTACTACCCAGTCCTTTACAGACTTAAGCGCCCTTGTTTGGAGCGCAAGTCGGAAGTATAGCAAGAGGGGATATGGGAGTCAAGAAAGCTTTCGAATAAGTGTCTGTCCCTGCGGCGATCAATGGTATCGAAGAGATGTTTCGCTTTTGGATTCGTGGTCAAAAAATCCGGCCCCTGATTCACCAGAGGCCGGATTGAAAGCTGCTTTTCGCATCACTTTTGTTTTACCTGGTTTCTTCACTTCGCCCAGGATTACAATTGAAGGATAACCGGTAGAATTCTATCCGGCTTCCTTCATATCAGCCCCGATCGACAGCAGGTCCGCTGTTTCCTCCGGTACTACGGTGGAGAAGATCTCCAGCGTCCGGTAGCGCCTCAGGCCGGTCGAAGCCGGGATCAGCTTGCCGATGATGACGTTCTCCTTCAGACCGAGCAGGTGGTCGACCTTGCCCTCGATGGCGGCGTCGGTGAGCACCTTGGTGGTCTCCTGGAAGGAGGCCGCCGACAGGAAGCTCTCGGTCGCCAGCGAGGCCTTGGTGATTCCCATGATTACCTGTTCCGGGGTGGCGGGTTCGCCGCCCTTTTTCACGGCTTCCGCGTTGGCCTGCTTGAACCTGACCTTCTCGGCCAGCTGGCCGTACATGAATCCGGTGTCACCCGGCGCTTCGATGCGTACGCGCTTCATCATCTGGCGCACGACCAGCTCGATATGCTTGTCATTGATATCGACGCCCTGCTGGTGGTATACCCGCTGGACTTCGCTCACCAGATACAGCTCGGTGGCGGTGTTGCCCCGGAAGGCCACCAGGTCCGGCGGATAGAGCGGGCCGTCTTCCAGCTGGGTGCCCATCTCGATCTTGTCACCGTCCTTGATCAGCAGCAGCGTGCCGCGCGGGAATGTATAGCTCTTCTCGTCGTCCTTGCCGGTGATAACGACCTTGCGGCTGTCGTCGTCCTTCTGGATCACCTCTACCTTGCCGGCGATCTCGGCGATCTTGGCCTGGCCTTTCGGCTTGCGGGCTTCGAACAGCTCGACGATTCGCGGCAGACCGTGGGTGATATCCTTGCCGGCGATACCGCCCTTGTGGAAGGTACGCATGGTCAGCTGCGTGCCAGGCTCGCCGATCGACTGGGCGGCGATGATGCCCATGGCGTCGCCCAGCTCGGCCAGTTCGCCGGATGCCAGGTTGCGCCCATAACAGAAGGAGCAGATACCGACCTCGGCCTCGCACTTGAGCACCGAGCGTACCGGGACGACAAAGCCTTCCTTTTCCCCGTGGATCTCGTCGATCTCCCTGATGAGGTTGGCCGTCAGCTCCTGGCCCTTCTCGGCTACAATGGCAGGCTTGCGCTTGCCGGGCAGATCCAGGGCCAGCACGCGCCCGAGCAGGTTATCGTTGATTCTGGTGGTCTTGTTTTTTCTGTCCTCGAGGCGCAGCGGTATTTCCAGGTATTCCTCAGTGCCGCAGTCCTCTTCGCGGATGATGACATCCTGGGCCACGTCCACCAGTCGCCGGGTAAGGTAACCAGAGTCGGCCGTCCTCAGGGCGGTATCCGCGAGGCCCTTGCGGGAGCCGTGGGTGGAGATGAAGAACTCGAGCACGCTCATGCCCTCCATCAGGCTCGCCTTGACCGGGCGCTCCATGGTCTCACCCTTCGGATTCAGCATCAGACCCCTCATGCCGGCCAGCTGGTGCATCTGATCGGGATTACCACGGGCGCCGGAATTGGCCATCATGTAGAGCGGGTTGAGTTCATAGAGGTTCTTGTCCATGGCCTCGGCCACCTTGTCGGTCGCCTCGTGCCACTTCTCCACGACCAGCTCGTGCCGCTCGCCTTCGGTGATGAAGCCGCGATCGTATTGCGTATATATCTGTCCGACCTCGCCCTCATAGCGGTTGAGGATCTCACCTTTTTCCGGCGGGATAACGATGTCGTTCTTGCCGACCGTCACGCCGGAGTCGGTAGCATACCGGAAACCGAGGGTCTTGATCACGTCCAGCACCTGCGCCACTGCCACGGTGCCGTACTGGTTGATCAGGTCGGCGATCAGGCTGTTCATCTTCTTCTTGTCGATGGTGTAGTTGACGAAAGTCCGGCCGGTGAGATCGTAGTCTTCACCGATGTGGTCGGCGAGAACCTCGTCGAGCTCGGCGTTGAAAATCGCCCGTCCCGCTGTCGTCAGTATTTTCTCGTCGCCGCGCCGCAGGCGGATGATGTTCTGCAGGTCGACGGTCTTCTCGTCGACGGCGCGCAAAACGTCGTCGGCGGAACCGAAAACCGGCGGCACCGGCTTCATCTTCTGCGGGTCGAGCGTGCTGACATCCTGATCACAATAAGTCAGGAAGTAAGTGCCGAGGATCATGTCCTGTGACGGCACCGCCAGCGGCCGGCCGTGGGCCGGCGACAGGATGTTGTTGGATGAAAGCATCAGTATGCGCGCCTCGGCCTGGGCCTCGGCGGAAAGCGGCACGTGCACGGCCATCTGATCGCCGTCGAAGTCAGCGTTGAAAGCGGCGCAGACCAGCGGATGGATCTGGATGGCCTTGCCCTCGACCAGGATCGGCTCGAAAGCCTGGATGCCCAGCCGGTGCAGGGTCGGCGCGCGGTTCAGCATCACCGGATGCTCGGAGATGACTTCCTCGAGCACGTCCCAGACCTCGGGGACCATGCTCTCCACCATCTTCTTGGCGGCCTTGATGTTCTGCACCCGGTCACGCTCGACCAGCCGACTCATGATAAACGGCTTGAAGAGCTCCAGGGCCATCAGTTTGGGAACGCCGCATTGGTGCAGCCTCAGCTTGGGGCCGGCTACGATGACCGAACGGCCGGAGTAGTCGACGCGCTTGCCGAGCAGGTTCTGGCGGAAGCGTCCCTGCTTGCCCTTGAGCATGTCGGAAAGTGACTTAAGCGGCCGGTTGCCCGGTCCGGTGACGGCGCGGCCACGCCGGCCGTTATCAAAGAGCGCGTCCACTGCTTCCTGCAGCATGCGCTTCTCGTTATTGACTATGATCTCGGGCGCGCCCAGGTCCAGCAGCCGCTTGAGGCGGTTGTTGCGGTTGATGACGCGCCGGTAAAGGTCATTGAGGTCGCTGGTGGCGAAACGGCCGCCGTCCAGCTGCACCATCGGGCGCAGCTCCGGCGGGATGACCGGTACCGATTCCAGGACCATCCACTCGGGGTGGTTGCCCGAGCTGAGAAAAGCCTGGACCACCTTGAGGCGCTTGAGCGCCCGCTGCTGCTTCTGGCCCTTGGTGTTCTCGACGTCGTGGTTAAGCGAGGCGACCTCGGCCACCAGGTCGACGTTCTCCAGTAGTTCGCGGATAGCCTCCGCGCCCATGCCGCCGCGGAAATAGCTGCCGAAACCGAAGGGGCTGCCGAACTTGTCCTTGAGCTCACGGAAGAGCTGCTCGTCGCCGACGATCTGCTGGACTTCCAGCTTCTGGAACTCCTCCCAGACCACCAGCAGGCGCTCGGCCTGCTCTTCAGCGTACTCGACCGTATCCTTGATGTCCGCGGTTATCTCTTTCTCGATCTGCGCCCGCTTCTGAGCTGTCTCCTTCTTGGTCAGCTTGCGGTCCTTTTTCTCGGTGCTGCCGTAGATGGCAAGCGCCTCGTCCTCGATCTCATCGGGCGTGGCCTCGCCGTCGAGCACCCGCATCCGGCGTTCGAGCGCCGCTTCCAGGTTAGCTACAAAGTCTATCTTGTCGGCGTGGATCTGCTCGATTGCCGCGTTGACCTTCTCCTGCAGAATCTCAGTATCCGCGGCGCGCTTCTCGAAATCGATGAAAGTCACGATGGAGGCGGCGAAGTAGAGTACCTTCTCCAGCTCCTTGGGGGCGATGTCGAGGAGATAGCCCATGCGCGATGGCACGCCCTTGAAAAACCATATATGTGAGACGGGTGCCGCCAGGTCGATGTGGCCCATGCGCTCGCGGCGCACCTTCGACCGGGTGACCTCGACGCCGCAGCGCTCGCAGATGATGCCCTTGTAGCGCACCCGCTTGTACTTGCCGCAGTAACATTCCCAGTCCTTGGTGGGACCGAATATGCGCTCGCAGAAAAGCCCGTCCTTCTCCGGCTTGAGCGTACGGTAGTTGATGGTCTCGGGCTTGGTGACTTCTCCCGAAGACCAGGCCCTGATCTTCTCGGAAGACGCAAGGCCGATCCGGATGGCATTAAAATTATTGATGTCTAGCAACATGTCCTCCCGGAGTCTTGGATTTGGCTGCTTGATTCTTCATGCGTTTCAGGCAGTTCGTGAAATTGGGTCATTCGAATTTGACCTCCGCCTCTTCTTCGGGCAACGGTTCCACGGTGAGTTCCTGGTCGCTGGCCATGATCTCGGCCGCCTCGGCGGCCGCCTCATCCTCGGTCAGCACCGGTTCCTTCTTCTTGAGCCCCTGAGAGAGGTCGATACCCAGTTCCTCGGCGGCGCGGCGCAGCTCGTCGTCTTCCTCGATCATCTCGACGCTCTCGCCTTCCTCGCTGAGGATGCTGACGTCGAGCCCCAGGCTCTGCATTTCCTTCAGCAATACCTTGAACGACTCGGGAATGTTCGGCTCGGGTATGTTCTCGCCCTTGACGATCGCCTCGTAGGCCTTGACCCGGCCGATGGTGTCATCCGACTTGATGGTCAGCATCTCCTGCAGCGTGTGGGCAGCCCCATAAGCCTCAAGCGCCCAGACCTCCATCTCGCCGAAACGCTGGCCGCCGAACTGGGCCTTGCCGCCCAGGGGCTGCTGCGTCACCAGCGAGTAGGGGCCGGTGGAACGGGCATGGATCTTGTCGTCCACCAGATGGAGCAGTTTCAGGATATACATATAGCCGACGGTGATCTTGTCGCCGTAGGCCTCACCGGTGAGGCCGTTATAGAGCTTCACCTTGCCCGAGGCCGGATTGGGCTCGTCGTTGTCATAGGTGTAAGTGATCTTCTTTTCCGGGTCCTGCTCGTAGCACTTGATCAGCGCTTCCTCCACCTCGTCGAGGGAGGCGCCGTCGAATACCGGGGTCGCCACGTGCACCGGCTTGCGAAAACCGTCGCCGTCATCCCAGCCGCGGAAAGCCGCCCAGCCCAGGTGCGTCTCCAGGATCTGCCCGATGTTCATTCGGGAGGGAACACCCAGCGGGTTGAGGATGATATCCACCGGCGTGCCGTCTTCGAGGAAAGGCATGTCCTCCTCGGGGACGATCTTGGAGATGACGCCTTTGTTGCCGTGCCGGCCGGCGAGCTTGTCGCCCTCGGCGATCTTGCGCTTCTTGGCCACGTAGACGCGGGCCAGCTTGTTGACTCCCGGGGCGAGGTCGTCGCCGTTTTCACGGGAGAAGATCTTGACGTCGATGACACGTCCGCCCTCGCCATGGGGAACCTTGAGTGAGGTGTCGCGCACTTCGCGCGCTTTCTCCTTGAAGATGGCGCGGATCAGCTTCTCCTCGGCGGTGAGTTCGGTTTCACCCTTGGGGGTTACCTTGCCCACCAGCAGGTCGCCGGAGTTGACCTCGGCGCCGATGCGGATGATACCGTCTTCATCGAGATCTGCCAGAGATTCCTCGCTGCGGTTGGGGATATCACGCGTGATCTCCTCGTCACCCAGCTTGGTGCTCCGGGCCTCGACCTCGTATTCCTCGATATGGATGGATGAAAGGACGTCGTCCTTGACCAGACGTTCACTGAGGATGATGGCATCCTCGAAGTTGTAGCCTTCCCAGCTCATGAAAGCGACCAGCAGGTTCTTGCCCAGCGCTATCTCGCCCATGTCGGTAGAGGCGCCGTCGGCCAGCACCGCGCCCTTCTTGACACGCTCTCCCTCGATAACCAGAGGCTTCTGGTGCATCAGCGTGCCCTGGTTGGAGCGGGTGAACTTGCTAAGCACATAGACGTCGTCGCCCTTGCTGGACTCGATGATGATGTGCCCGGCGTCGATTTCCTTCACCTTGCCGGCGTTCTTGGCCAGGATGACGTCACCGGTGTCGATGGCGGCCCGGAACTCGATGCCGGTGCCGATCAGCGGCGCCTCCGATACCAGGAGCGGCACGGCCTGGCGCTGCATGTTCGAGCCCATCAGGGCGCGGTTGGCGTCGTTGTGCTCCAGGAAGGGGACCAGCGCCGTCGCCACCGAGACGATCTGCTGCGGCGAGACGTCCATAAAGTCGACTTCCTTCGGCTTGACCGTGACCACTTCGCCGTCGCGCGTACGCGCCAGCACGTTGGTATGTTCGGGGAACTTGCCGGTCTGGGGATTGAACTCGGCGTTGGCCTGGGCGATGACGTATTTATCTTCTTCGCTGGCGTCCAGGTAGACGATCTCGTTGGTGACCTTGCCCTTCTCCACCTTGCGGTACGGAGTCTGGATGAAGCCGAACTCGTTGACCGTGGCGAAAGACGAGAGCGAACCGATCAGTCCGATGTTCGGGCCTTCCGGCGTCTCGATGGGGCACATGCGGCCGTAGTGGGTCGGGTGCACATCGCGTACTTCGATGGGGGCCCGTTCACGCGTCAGGCCACCGGCGCCCAGGGCACTCAGGCGGCGGCGATGTGTCAAGCCCGCCAGGGTGTTGGTCTGGTCCATGAACTGCGACAGCTGGGAGGAGCCGAAAAACTCCTTCAGCGCCGCCACCACCGGCCTGATATTGATAATATGCTGAGGCGTGATGGCGTCCACGTCCTCGGTAGTCATCCGCTCCTTGACCACGCGCTCCATGCGGTAGAGGCCGATGCGGAAGGCTTCCTGCACCAGCTCGCCGACGGTGCGCAGGCGGCGGTTGCCGAAATGCTCGTATTCGTCGAGGTCGTGGGTGATCTCCTCGCGGGGCATGCCCTTGGCCTCGGCGGCGAAATCGACGGTGTCCTCGGGGATCTCCAGCTTCTCCGGCAGGATGATGAGTCCGCGGATCAGCTCGAGGATGTCTTCCTTGGTCAGCGTGCGCACTGACGGCTTCACGTTCAGGCGCAGTCGCGTATTCAGCTTGTAGCGGCCGACCTTGGTGAGGTCATAGCGCTTGGGATCGAAGAATAACGCCTTTAAGAGAGAGCGCGAACTGTCGAGGCTGGGCGGCTCGCCCGGACGCTGCTTCTTGAACAGCTCGATGAGCGCCTCTTCCTCGCTGTTGGTCGTGTCCTTCTCCAGAGTCTTCTGTATATATATTGAATCCTTGCCCGAACCCCAGATCCATTCCGTCTCTTCCCTGCCCTCTTTCTTCCGGGTTTTCTTTTCCAGCTTGAAGAGTTTGAGGATCTGCTCATCGGTGCCGTAGCCCATCGCCCGTAAAAGCACCGTCACCGGCAGCTTGCGCTTACGGTCGATGCGGACGTTGACGATTCCCTTTTTGTCGATCTCCAGTTCCAGCCAGGAGCCGCGGGAGGGCATCAGGTTGGCGATGAACATCTGCTTGGCCGAGTCCTTGGGCTCCATGACATAGGCGCCCGGGGAGCGGACCAGCTGGGTGACGACGACACGCTCGGTGCCGTTGATGATGAATGTCCCCCATTCGGTCATCATGGGGAAATCGCCCATGAACACCGACTGTTCACGGATCTCGCCGGTCTCCTTGTTTATGAACCTCACGGTTATGAACAGGGGAGCCGAGTAGTTGCCGTCCTTGTCCCGGCACTCCTCAATGGGATTTGAAGGCGGCTCAAAATGGTGCTCTCCGAACTCGACGGCGAGAGTGCCGGTGTAGTCCTCAATGGGCGAGATGTCGGCGATGGTCTCGCGGACACCCTCGTCGAGGAACCACTCGTACGAACGCTTTTGAATATCGATAAGGTTGGGGACCTCTAAAATCTTTTCAAGCTTGGAGAAGGTTCTCCGTGGGCGGGGACTCACAGCGTAGTCAGAAAGTTGCTCCAAAAAGGCTCACCCCTCGAGGATGGGTTTATTGCAGGGAATTATAACCGTGCCCAGGCACGAACAACGCAATATAACATAACGGGTTTTGGGAAGCAAGGTCTTGGGTGACGTTGCTTTCGTTTCTTGCATGACTTTTCGGACCCCCGCTGGCTTTCGGCCTGGTTACGACGATTCCATGCAGATACAAGCGCGCCCGAAAACTTTACCCGGTGTGCGGGGTTTGAAACCCCCCTAATCGCGGAGGCGTCTTCCTTTCACTACCATGATCAACCCGGCATCCATTGGAACAACCCCGAGGCCCAGAAACATCCAGAAACCGGCATCCGCATGCCATGGACCCGACAATGCAACGCCATAACGCCATAGAACGTGAGAAATCCGAAGGTTCCAAATATCGCCAGGGCAATGCCAATGTATAGGCATACTCTGCACAAAACACCAGGATATAAACCGTGACCTTAATGGTGCCAGAAATATCCCGTTGGTAGACTTCGTAGTAGATCGGCAGATAGAACGTCGCAAAGATCAGACCATCAACCAGGCCGGCCAGGAAGCGCTCCCAGATAGTTTGATATTTTGGGTCAATCGTCATAGGGATCTTTTCGAGGTACTGATTCCGAATTTAACAAGTAATTATACTTGGTCAAGTTTTCTCTTTCATTCTTAATCAGGAAGGTCTTCATTGGAATCGGGTAGGAGGGGGGCTCACGCCCCCCGTCCTCCCACACCACCGTGCGTACGGTTCCGTACACGGCGGTTCATGTTGTACGTTGAAGTTGTCGGTGTTGATCTTGCAGTGACACGAGTCCAAGTGCATCAAAGTGTTTCTTGGGCAGGGCGTGGTTCATGTGCGAGGCGCCGGCATTCCACCACGGACCACGCCCGTTGGTTGCCGAGCGCCACGCCCGTTCCTCGCCCAGTCTCAGCCGCATCAGGTTCCTGGCCCGGGTGCAGGTGCGCTTCCACTGTCGCCAGAGGATTGTTCGCAGACGCCTGCGTATCCAGCCGTCCAGCTCCTTAAAGACGCCCTTTGCCTCGGCCAGCCGTAAGTAGTTCAGCCAGCCCCGACGCAGCGGGGTTAAGTCTTCCCGGACGAAACGGCCCAGGTTGCGCCCACGGCCCTGCCTAAACAGCGACTTGAGCTTGGCTTTAAGCCGCCTGACGCTTTCTGGTGCCGTCCTGAGGCGCGGCTCCCTGTGCCAGGTCATGCTGTAGCCCAGGAACTTCCGCTTCCAGGGCCTATCCACGGCGCTTTTGTCCCGGTTTACCCTGAGCTTGAGTCTGTCTTCGAGGAACCTGGTGATGGAGGCCATCACCCGTTCTCCGCTGCGCCTTGTCCTGACGTAGATATTTACATCATCAGCATAGCGGCAAAAACGGTGGCCTCTCCTTTCCAGTTCCCGGTCCAGCTCGTCTAGCATGACGTTCGACAGCAGCGGCGAGAGTGGCCCACCCTGCGGCGTTCCCTCCGTTCGCGGCTGGGTCATTCCATGCTTGAAGATCCCCGCTCTTAGATAGCGGCCGATCAGCTTTAGTACCCGTTTGTCCCTGACCTTAAGGGCCACCCGCGACATCAGGATGTCGTGGTTTACCCGGTCGAAGAACTTCTCCAGGCCCAGATCCACCACGAAGCGGCGGCCCTTGGCCACGCAGGCCCGTGCTTTTAGCACGGCCTGATGAGCGCTTCGGCCTGGTCTGAAACCGTAGCTTGATTCGGAGAAGCCGGGCTCGAAGATCGGCCCCAGCACCTGCCTTAAGCCCTGCTGGATGAGGCGGTCCACCACCGTGGGGATGCCGAGCTCTCGCATCCCGCCACCGGGCTTGGGTATTTGCACCCTCCGCACCGGGGCCGGTTGGTAGCGTCCATCCAGCAGGTCTTCCTTGATGCGCGGCCAGTGCTCTTTGAGGTGCCCACGCAACTGGGTCACCGACATCTGGTCCACTCCCGGTGCGCCCTTGTTGGTTTCCACCCGTTTGAGCGCTCGCCGCATGTTCTCGCGTCCGACCACCGCTTCCATCAACACGGACTCCTCCGGATAGGAGTGCTCCTTTGTCGCCTGGGCGCTTAGATGCACCACTCCCTCTTCTCGGGGATTCCGTCCCCTGCCATCCGGAGAGGCGCCGTGAACTAACACGCGGCCTTCTGCATCTGTGTTGAGCGCTCCAAAGATTCTGGGCTCCTATCCCGTACAACACGTTCGGGCCTTCGGTCCGGTCGGCAGACCTAGCTGCCCTCGGCTGACTTCTGCCCGCCCGTCCCGCCACCTCTCGGTGCCGGTAGCCACCTTGCGTTCCAGTGGCAGGCGGGCAGATCTCCCCGGGTAATGCGCACCCACCTTCGCGCTTATGCCCGCCGCATCTACGTGCGTGCCTTCCGTGCAGGTACGGGACTTTGAAGATATTGGCCTTCTCATCCGGCACGCCCGCCTCGTATGCGGTTTCTGTTCGTCGGGCCAGCGGTTTGCCTGCGGCTTCCTTCAGATTCGGCCTCGCGGCCGACACCCTTGCCGTCCGGCTAACAGTTCCCCCTGCCGGGCCTGTAGGGGACTTGCACCCCCGAGTGGGTGCGCCCTGCCGGGCGCACCAAAAAAGAGGCGGCGCTGCGTTAGCAGCGCCGCCTCATGAACTCTGGAACAAGGCCTGAGCTTCAGGCCACGTATACTATTTTACTTCGATCGTCGCGCCGACCTCTTCCAGCTTGGCCTTGATGTCGTCGGCCTCTTCTTTGGTGACCTTCTCCTTGACGGGCTTGGGAGCGCCGTCCACGACTTCCTTGGCTTCCTTGAGCCCAAGTCCGGTGACGGCCCGGACAACCTTGATTACCTGGATCTTCTTATCACCGACAACGGTCAGCATGACATCGAACTCAGTCTGCTCCTCAGCCTCAGCATCTTCCCCGCCACC
>JAENWV010000253.1 GCA_016650015.1 Thermoleophilia bacterium
AGCGCCATGTTATATATCAGCACCGACGTGGTAAAGCGGCTGAAGACCTTGACCGGCGCCATCGACAGGATCGGCAAAAGGTACGCCCACGGCGCCCCGGCGCCCCGTACTGAAGCTGCTCACAAGGATGAAGTGGATGTACTGGTGGAAAAATTCAACAACATGAACTCGCAGCTCATCACCTGGGAAGATGAGCTGGATGAGAAAAACCGTGAACTGTTGCAGTCAAAGAAGCTGGCCGCTATCGGCACCCTGGCCTCAGGCATCGCCCACGAACTCAATAATCCGCTCAACAACATCAATATCTCCGCCCAGGTCCTGAAAAAGCAGGTCGGCCCCTGCGATTCGACGGCGACCACGGAAATCATCGACGACATCGTCGGCCAGACCGTCCGCATCAAGGGAATCGTCGGCAACATGCTCGAATTCGCCCGGGAGCGGGAACCAAGGCTGGAGGAAGTCGAGCTGAACAGCCTGGTCCGCAACGTCTATGGGCTGGTAAGCGGCACGCACGAAGTCACAGGCATCACTTTCGTGCTCGATTCGGATGATAGCGGCGTGCGCCTGCAGGCTGACCCCACCCAGCTGGAACAGGTTTTCGTCAACCTGTTCACCAATGCCGTCGCCGCCATGGCGCGAGAGGGACAGCTGACGGTACGCATCGAGCCGGAGGCGGAAGCGGTCAAAATCTTCGTCTCGGACACCGGCTCGGGCATCTCCGAGGAGGACCGCGAGAAGGTCTTCGATCCCTTCTTCACCAGGAAGGACAAGGGAACCGGGCTGGGTCTGGCAATCGTGATGAACATCATCAGGAAACACGGCGGCGATATTTCGCTGGTCAGCGAAGAGGGTATGGGTACCGTCTTCGAAATCACACTACCCAGGAGCCAGGCGCAATGACCTTCAAAGTGCTGATAGCCGAGGACGAGGATATCACAAGAAAGCATATAGTCAAAGCGCTCCGTGATGAGGAGTACGAGGCGGAGGACGCCGACAACGGAGTCGACGCCCTCGCGAGAATAGAAGCCGATGACTTCGACGTCCTCATTGCCGATATCAAGATGCCCCGCATGGATGGACTGGAGCTGCTCTCGAAGGTGAAGGAGGTGTCCCCGGAAACCGAGGTCATAGTCATCACCGGATTCGGCAGCATCAGCTCAGCCGTCGACGCCATGAAGAAAGGCGCTGACGATTACCTGCCCAAACCCTTCGACCTGGACGAGCTGGTACTGAAAATACGGCGCCTGCGGGACAGGAAGGCGCTGAAGCAGGAGAACGTAGCGCTGAAGACCTATCTCGACATGGAAGCGGACATCGCCGTGGTGGCCGCCAGCAAGAACATGAAGAAAGTGCTCGATGTCATCCGGCGCATCCAGGATTCCGATTGCACAGTCCTGCTGACGGGGGAAAGCGGCGTCGGCAAGAACCTGCTGGCGAAGGTCATCCATTTCTCGAGCCCGCGGCGCAGCCGTCCCTTCCTGTCGCTGAACTGCGCCACGCTCACCGAAGAGCTGCTCGCCAGCGAGCTGTTCGGTCACGAGAAGGGCGCATTCACCGGTGCCGTCGCGCAAAAGCAGGGGCTTATGCAGATCGCCGACAGCGGCACACTCTGCCTGGACGAGATCGCCGAGATGTCTCCGAACCTGCAGGCCAAGCTTCTCAAGGCCGTCGAGGAAAAGGAGTTCTTCCGGGTTGGTGGCACCAGGCCGGTGCAC
>JAENWV010000108.1 GCA_016650015.1 Thermoleophilia bacterium
GTGGGTGTAGTTTTCCAGATAAAATCAGCTCCCCCGGAGGGTTCATGGAAGTCGAGATCGGACGAGGCAAAAAAGGCAGAAGAGCTTACGGGCTGGACGATATAGCCATCGTCCCCAGCCGGAGGACGCGCGACGTCGAGGATGTCGATATCGCCTGGTCCATCGGCAAGCACAAGCTGGAACTCCCCTGTCTGGCCTCGGCCATGGATGGTGTCGTTGACGCGAATTTCGCGGTTGCCATGGGCAAGATCGGCGGCCTTGCCGTCCTCAACCTGGAGGGCATCCAGACCCGCTTCGAGAACGCCGACGAGCAACTTGAGAAAATTGCCAAACTGCCGGCGCGAGAGGCGACCGCCGGGTTGCAGGAGATCTACCAGGAGCCGGTCAAGGAAGAGCTGATCTCCCGGCGGATCAAGGAGATCAAGGACCAGGGCGTTCTTGCGGCCGCTTCGCTTACTCCCCAGAAAGTCACCCAGTACTACAAAACCGTTATAGACGCCGGTCTCGACGTGCTGATCATTCAGGGAACCGTGGTCAGCGCCGAGCACGTCAGCTCCATCGTCGAGCCGCTCAACCTGAAGAAATTCATCGCCGAGGTGCCGATACCCGTCATCGTCGGCGGCTGCGCCTCGTACACCACCGCCCTGCACCTGATGCGCACCGGCGCCTTCGGTGTGCTGGTGGGCGTCGGCCCGGGAGCCGCCTGTACCACCCGCGGCGTGCTGGGCATCGGTGTCCCCCAGGCCACGGCCATCGCCGACGCGGCGGCGGCACGGATTCAGCATCTGCTCGACACCGGTGACTACGTCAACGTCATCGCCGACGGCGGCATGCGCACCGGCGGCGATATCTGCAAGGCCATCGCCTGCGGCGCCGACGCCGTGATGATCGGCTCACCGCTCTCCCGTGCCAACGAGGCGCCCGGCCGCGGCTACCATTGGGGCATGGCCACTTTCCATCCTCAACTGCCCCGCGGCACGCGCGTAAAAACCAACCAGGTGGCGTCACTCGAGGAGATTCTCGTCGGCCCGGCCCACGAGAACGACGGCACTCTGAACCTGTTCGGCGCCCTGAAGACCTCCATGGCTACCTGCGGCTACGAGAACATCCAGGCATTCCAGAAGGCAGAGGTAATGGTGGCGCCATCGCTGCAGACCGAAGGAAAGAAGCTCCAGAAAGAGCAGGATGTGGGGATGGGATAAAGACCGGTTCGTTCTCTGGCAAGCGTCCCGGGCATCATCATATTTAGCTGAACACCGGCCGCCAGCCTTGTTGGCCGGTTGCAATTCCCGCTAATTGCAACTTTTTTCCTCCTGTTGTAACCTTGCCTGACGATGGAGGCGCGGCGCAAAACACGAGCGACCAACGGCAGCCTGCTGCGCGCACTTCAGGATGACTTCGAAAGCTTCTCCAAATCCCGCAAGGCCATCGCCCGCTACCTGATCGACCACCTCCCCGAGGCCCCCGTGCTCACGGCGCAGGACCTGGCCCGCCACACCGGCACAACCAGCTCGACAGTCGTGCGCTTCGCCCAGCACCTCGGTTTCTCCGGCTATCCTGAAATGATGAAGGCCGCCTGGGAAGAGCACCGTCTGGCCGCGGCCGGCAACAGCGGCGGCGGCGAGGGCCAGCTGGTCTTCCCGGTGGACGACGATTTCTCCGGACGCGCGGTCCGTATCGACATCAACATCCTCGAAGAGACCATGAAGAAGAATCGCGCCGACGACTTCCTGCAGACCGTGGAATTGCTGGAGCAGGCCGGGACGATCTACCTGGCGGGGATGTTCGAAACGGCGATGGTGGCAGGCTACCTGCGCTATTACCTGACCATCATGGGGCTGCCGGTAGTGACGGTCACGGATAACTCCGAGGAACAGGTGGCAAAACTGGCGGGGCTTGGTGAAAATTCGGTACTGATCGCCATCGGTTTCCGGACGGGACACCAGTTCCTGCTCAGGCTGATCAAAACGGCCCGCGAGCGCGGCGCCTTATCCGTGGGGATCAGCGAAAACACGCTCTCCGAAGTCTCCAAGCTGGCCGACCGCAACCTCTACTGCCAGCTGGACTCGACCTCGTTCGCGCCCTCCCTGGTCGGAGCCTTCAGTCTGGCCAACGCCCTCGTCTCGGCGCTATACGCACGGAACAAACGCGCCTACGACTCCCATATATCCCACCTGCACAGCCTGCCGCTCAGTTCGGACTGGCTTTAAGCGCCGACCACTCATCGCCCTTGCCGGAAGAATAATCAAGGTTTTTCAACCCCGGCCAGCGCCCGCAAATCATCCATGCGCTTTTCGTCACTCGGTTCGGTGCTGCCGGCGGTCTCCATGATCATGGCGACGGAGCGCAGCTTCGGATGGCGGACGATGGCTTCCAGACCCGCGAGCGGAATCAGCCCGCAGCCGAGGTGCTCGTGCTTGTCGCGCTTCGCTCCGAGCTCGAGCGGCGAATCATTCAGATGGATGAGGTGCAAGCGGTCGATACCCACAGTACGGTCGAACCCGTCGACCAGGCGGCGGGAGGCGGCGGCCGATGTCATGTCGTAGCCGGCGCCCCACATGTGCGCCGTGTCCAGGCAGATTCCCAGCGGCAGGCGCACACCGTGGCTCTGCGCTGTCGCCAGCACTTCGGCAAGTTCCTCGAAAGTAGAGCCTACCGTGTCGCCGGCGCCGGCGCTGTTCTCCAGCAGGAGTGTCGGCAGCCCGGTAGCCGATGGACCGGCGGTGCCGCAGATGTCTTTTTCCAGCCGGCAGATCCCCACCACCAGCGACTGCAGCGCTTCATCGGCGCCCGTCCCCCGGTGGCTTCCCAGGTGGACGACGACATACTCGCAGGAAAGCTCGGCGGCCCGCTCCAGCGTAGCCGCCAGCAGCATTACCGACTTGGCGTAGAGAGGCGCGTTGCGGCCTGTCCGGCAGGAAAGATTGATCAGGTAACCGGCGTGCAGGAAGACGGGCCGGATCGCCTGTTCATCAAGATAAACACGGAACGCCGCCGCCTGTTTCTGATCCAGCGCTCCCGGGTTCCAGGCCGAGGGATTACCCGACATGATCTGGAAGGTGGTGCAGCCGATCTCACGCGCGTGCCGCGCGCCGGCCAGCAGTCCGCCGCCGGTGCGGATGTGGATGCCAAGAGGTCGGGCGGCAGCCACGGACAGGGAACCGGTCAGTTGCCCAGCAGATGTAAGTTCTTCGGGGGCCAGTAGATGATGTCGGCCCGGCCGATGACGTTGTCCACCGGCACATAACCCCAGATGTGACTGTCGGAGCTCTCGTTACGGTTGTCGCCGAGCACGAACAGCATGCCATCGGGGACGGTTTCCGCCGGCCTCGTGTAGGTCGGCGTGACCGCGCTTGGCACGACGAATTCCTCGCCGTTGACGTAAGTCTTGCCGCCGTGGATCTCGACTACTTCGCCCGGCAGGCCGATCACCCGTTTGACGTATGGCGTTCCCTGCTCGACTCCCCTGGGCGGCGTGAAAACAATGACGTCCCCGCGTTGCACCGAATGCAGCCTGTAAATCAGGCGGTCGGCCAGGATGCGGTCCTGCAGCTGGATGGTCGGCAACATCGAGCCGGACGGTATCTGGTATGGCTTGGCGATAGTTGCCTGGGCAAACATGGCCACGGTAAAAGCGATAACCAGAGGTGCGACGATGTCGCGGATAATACTGCGGAATGAAAAGATGCGGCGGCGGGGCTTGGCCGGTGATGCGGTTTCCTGCCCTGCCCGCGCGGTACGCGTGGTCTGTTCCCGCACCCGTTCAGGCCCGCCCTGCTTCGGCTCATCCGACCAATATTTTGCCGGCGCCGGTGGTGCGGCAATCCTGCTCCCCGTATCCCGGAGCACGGCTTCTTCCGCCTCTGGCGCGGCATTGAATCCGTCTTCCTGAGCGCGGGAACCGTCAATCCAGCCTGCCGGAGGAGCGGTCACCCAGCGAGTGTGCCTGATTTGCGGGATGAGTTGTTCCTTCCGGTCCATGTTCAGACCGTCTTTGGAATTATCCTTGGGGGCTTCCCTGGTGGGATCGGTTTCAGCCAATTACGTTTCTGGTTATTTAAGCGGCCGGAGCGGCCGCGGTTTTAAGCATATGCGATATTTGCACACATACCCATATTAGCGGTTTTTTAATGCAGCCGCCAACACCGGCAAGACCAGCATACCGCAGGCGGCGATGGGTGCCAAGCCGCCGACCAGGCCAGTCCCGGCGGGAACCCTAGATCGCCATCAGGCGAATGAATTCGTCCTGAAAATTCTTGTTGAGCGGCAGGGCCACGTGCCTGATTTTCGCATGGACCCCCGCAAGTGAAAGGCGGTTCTCTTCCCCCAGCATGAGAACCGCGCCCTGGCAGGCAGCGTCGGCGACGACCCCGATCTGGTCGTTGGGCAAGTCGGGGAACATCTTCAGCGTCCTGGCGTTGTCGAGATTGATGTAGCTGCCGAAGGTGCCGGTGATCAGCATGCGGCCGAGCTGGTCGCTGCCGAACTTTTTCTGCAACACCGAGATGGCGGCGTGCAAGGACGCCTTGACCAGCTGGAAGGAGCGAATGTCATGCTGGCTGACCGTAATGGGATCGGCGGCGGCGATGACCACCGGACCTTCACGCAGAAGGCGCCCACTCTCATCCACCCAGCCGTGGCGGCGCATCTCGGCGATGATGTCGATGAGCCCGGAACCGCAGATACCGCGGGGCTCGCCATCACCCACCACCGAGCAATCGAAACTCTCGCCTACCAGGGTCGCCTTATAGATGGCTCCCTCGGTAGCGGAAAGCCCGAATGACATGTGGGTATCCTCATAGGCCGGGCCCGCCGGGCTGGAAGCCACCAGTATTTTTTCACGGTAGCCCAGCGCCATCTCGCAGTTGGTGCCCACGTCGACGATCAGCTCGATCTCGTCGCTGTCGGCCATGCCGACCAGCAGGATGTCGGCCAGAGCGTCGGCGCCGACGAAGCCGAAGATCGGTTTAGGAATGAAAAGGTTGGCTCCCGGCGGATTTACCCCGAGTTCGGCCGCCGGGCCGTAAAAGTCCCTGGCGCCTTTGAGATTGAAGGGAGTGCCGCAAAGCGGTGTCGCGTCCAGGTCAAGCATGAAGGCATACATCGCCGAATTGCCCACAGCCGTGATCTCCCTGACCTGGCCGGTCGGGATGCCGGCGTCGACGCACAGCCTCTCGATGGACGTGTTCATGGTGCTGATAACTTCGGCGTGCAGGGCAGCCCGCGCCCCGGCGTCCTCGGACGCCAGCCCCAGACGGCTGGTAATGTCAGCCCCGTGCCGTTGCTGGGGGTTGGGCACCACGTAAGTGTCCAGCACCCGTTTGCTGTCCAGCTCGATCAGCCGCGACCAGATGCTCGAGGTGCCCACGTCGATTGCCACTCCGTAACCGGTCGTCGCGGCTATTGGGCGATTTTTTTGGTTTTCAGAACCGCTGTTCATTGGCATAGACTGCTATCGCTTGCGTTTCCCGAAGATCGCGATGTTTTCTGTCACGTGCTGACTATCTGCCCTTCTGACTGTCTGCCCTTAATTGACCGGCAGTCGCCTGACCAGACGCCATCCCGACAGGTGGTGGAAGCTGCCTGCATCGCGGAGAAAAACAGAATTCAGCGTAGCAGAAAAGGCGGAAGTGAACAATCGGGCAACCCGACGGCTGTAAGCCATTTGTCCTGTAAATACTGTAGATATAGGTATATTTGTCTGGTAAACTAAACATAGTTTA
>JAENWV010000236.1 GCA_016650015.1 Thermoleophilia bacterium
GCGCCCACAGTGAAAGACACCCGGGTGCGGGTGGAAGGCTTGGCGAAGATCATGCCCAGGGATTTGCCGGCCAGAATACTGGAGTGTTCACCCTTATTGAATATGGCGTCCCCGACCAGCTCGATGATCTCGCTGGCGGAAAGGTCTGTAGTTTTAAGAAAATGTCGCATCGGCACCTCGAATCAGATTCAGGCGGAAAGGGCGGTTTGCAGGAATTCGACCACCGCTTTGATCATTCCTTCCTCAACCACCAAAGGTGGCAGGAAGCGGATGGTATTCTCAGAAGTATTATTCAGAATGATCCGGTTCTTCAGCGCTTCGGCCACAATGGCCGCCGCTACCGGCTCCGGCAGATCGACCGCCAGCATCAGCCCCATACCGCGCACCTCGCTGACCAGGCCGTCGGCCTTCAGCTTCTCCAGCAATGAACGCAGGTAGTCGCCCTTGGTCTGGACGCTGGTCAGAAAATCAGCAGCAGTCAGCTCATTGATAACGGCGATGCCGGCGGCACAGGGGACCGGGCCGCCGCCAAAGGTCGAACCGTGCATGCCGGGACTGAGCACATCGGAGTATTCGGGCGTGGCTACAGTAGCGCCGATGGGCAGCGCGCCGCCGAGGCTCTTGGCCAGGGTCATGACGTCCGGCATGACGCCAGAATGCTGCCAGGCAAACAGCTTGCCGGTACGGCCGAGGCCAGTCTGAACTTCATCAAAGATGAGCAGGGCATGGTGCTCGTCGGCCAGCTTACGCACGGCGACCAGATAATCCTCGTCCAGCGGATAAACCCCGCCCTCGCCCTGGATGACTTCCAGGATGATGGCGCAAACGCTGCTGTCCACAACCGCCTTCATCGCGTTTATATCGTTCGGCGGCACATACATGAAGCCCGGCACCAGTGGCTTGAATGGCGCCTGCTTTTCCGGCTGGGCCGTGGCGCTAAGTGCCGCCATGGTACGGCCATGGAAACCATTCTCAAGCGTGATGATGCGATGCTTGTCCGCACCGCCGATATCATGGCCGTATTTGCGCGCCAGCTTGATGGCGCACTCATTGGCCTCGGCGCCGCTATTGGAGAAGAATACCTTGCCGCCCAGGCTGAGGTTAGAGAGCAGTTCAGCCAGCTCGCCACCAGGCTTGCTGTAATAAAGATTGCAGGTGTTGATCAGCTCCGCCATCTGGGCCTGGGCGGCTTTTACTACCGCCGGGTGGCAATGCCCGAGGTTGTTGATAGAGAGGCCGGCGACAAAATCCAGGTAAGCCTCACCCTCCTCGTCATAGAGAAAACAGCCGTTCCCCCGCACAAAGACGACCGGCTGGCGGCCATAAGTCGGCATGACGTATTTTTCGTATTGTTTGATGATGTCTGACATTATATTTTTCCTTCTTTGATTGCCGCGCGGGTCGGGGTGGATGGTCACCCTTGCTCCCGGACCTTCGGACAGGGTCGCTACGGGCAACCATCCACCCCGACCATTTCTAAAACCTTTTACCCTTCTATCTTGGTGCCAATACCTAAGCGGGTGAATACTTCAAGCAAAACTGCGTGCGGCACCCGGCCGTCGATGATGTGGGCGCTGTTTACGCCGCCGGATAAAGCCCGGCTTACGGCGCGTAGTTTGGGGATCATTCCTTTGGAGACGCTGGCATCCTCGATAATCTTATCCACATCCGCCAGCGAACACTGGGAAATCAGCGAATCGGGTTTTTTCACGTCCGCGTAGAGCCCCTCCACGTCGGTGAGGAAGATGACCTTCTCCGCCTCCAGCGCCACGGCCAGCACCGAGGCCACCTCGTCAGCGTTGATGTTATAACTGGTGCCGTTTTCGTCGGCGCCTACTGAGGCTACCACCGGGATGAAATCTTCGCCGAGGCTATCCAAAACCTCGGTATTGATATCAGTAATGCGTCCGACCTGGCCCAGGTCGATCTCCTCGCCACCCTCGCCGGGCACGGTGCGTTTCTCGGCCATGATCAGCTGGCCGTCGTCGCCGCCCAGGCCAACCGCCGGTACGCCGTGCTGGTTGATCAGGGCGACTACTTCCTTGTTGACCTTGCCCATCAGCACCATCTTGGCCAGCTCCATGGTCGCCTCGTCGGTGACCCGCAACCCCTGGATGAACTTGACCTCCATGGAGAGCTTCTCCATGTAGGAGCTGATGTCCGGGCCGCCACCGTGGACGATCACCGGGTTCATGCCCACGTACTTGCAGAGGGCGATATCGGTGGCGAAGCCCTCC
>JAENWV010000219.1 GCA_016650015.1 Thermoleophilia bacterium
CTCCCCCCTCGACCACCATTCGATTTTGCCTTCTTCTTGTCAGGCAAATTAAAAACCGGGTAAGCATAGCGCGGCAATAAAAATTAGTCAAGAGCCCCGGGGGGTATTTTTTCCGACAGATCTGAGCAGGTTTCCTTATGGGATATTCGCTAGCGAGTATCGATGCCCCGGCGGCTGCGGACCTGCAGGATATCCAGCAGATATCCCAGATAAAGGCTGATGCCGATGACAACTCCAGTGAGGATCACCGTTACGAATCCGGGCGCGAATCTCATGGATAACGCCAGCGAACTCATGAGCGTGCACCAGGCGTAGAGCACCAGCACGGCCTTCCTCTGGGAGAAACCGATGTTGAACAGCCGGTGGTGCAGGTGGCCCCGGTCCGGCTGGAAGATACTCTGCCGGTTCTTCATGCGCCGCATGATGGTTAAAGAAAGATCGAACATCGGCACGCCCATGATCAGCAGCGGGATGATCAGCGTGACGGCGGCCACGCTCTTGAGCACGCCATGGACGGTGACCGCGGCGAGGACGAAGCCCAGCAGCATCGAACCCGAGTCGCCCATGAAGATGGACGCCGGGAAGAAGTTGTGCCGCAGAAAGCCCAGGGTGGTGCCGGCGAGGATCGCGGCGAGGACGCCGGCCTCGGGCCGCCCCAGGGAAATGGCGATGATGGCGAAGGTGCCGGCGGCGATTGTACAGACGCCGGCCGCCAGCCCATCCATGCCGTCGATGAAGTTGACGATGTTGATAAGCGTGACGACCCATAACATGGTCAGCGGGATAGCCACAGCCGCGCTCAGTTCAATGGTGCCCAGGAAGGGCAGCGTGAAATAGTCGATGTGGACGCCGTACCAGACCAGGCAGCCGGCGGCGAGAAACTGGCCCCCGAACTTGACCAGCGGCGTGGTGCCCCGGAAGTCGTCGACAGCGCCGAAGAGGGTGATTACGGAAGCCCCGACCACCACACCTTTCAGCTCATTAGTCAATGGCAGGAACAGCAGCGCCGGGATAATAAATCCGAAGTAAATGGCCAGGCCGCCCAGCCGCGGGACGGGGTCCTCGTGGATCTTGCGGGCGTTGGGCTCGTCCATGGCGCCCATCCTGCGGGCGATGTTGCCGACCGTGGGCGTAACTGCAAAAACGATTAAAGCCGCCATCAGAAAAGCGACCAGAGCGGCAACTCCGTCCCTGAACAGGAACTCCAGAATGGCTCCCGCGTCGTCCAACTAGCCGCCGATCTTGTGCAGTTTGATGCCGGCCTCGGCGAAGAAGCCGATAGCCAGCTCATCGGGATAACCCTCGTCGAAGTACACTTCCACTATCCCGGCGTTAATAATCATTTTGGCGCAGAGCGAACAGGGTTGATGCGTGCAATAGAGGGTCGAGCCCTCGATCTTGACGCCGTGCAGCGCCGCCTGGGCAATGGCGTTCTGTTCCGCGTGCAGCGCCCGGCAAAGCTCGTGCCGCTCGCCGGAAGGCACTTTCAGCTCCTCTCGCAGGCAGCCCACCTCGATACAGTGGCTGATGCCCCTGGGGGCGCCGTTGTAGCCGGTGGACAACAACCGCTTGTCCTTGACCAGCACCGCCCCCACCTGCCGCCGCATGCAGGTCGAGCGCGTGGCTACCTGCTGGGCGATCTGGAAGAAGTATTCGTCCCAGGTGGGACGGCTGACTTTTTGGGGAAGCGGAACCGCGGCGAGAATCTCTTTCTTTTCCTTCTTGTTATCCATTATCCCCGGTCCCAAGTGGGTGAAAATCCTTTAATAGCCTATCCGCCGGACCTCTTTTTTGCAAACCAGGGCAAAAAATCTCAACCTCCGAATGCCGGCAGCCGGCTGACCGTCTCTTCAACATGTTCGGTCCGGAACCGGGCTATCCTTCAGCCGCGGACACACGGCAAATTGCAGTAAATAGAAATCGCCTGGACCCCGGGTTAATTTAAAGGTGCGGGTACAGCGGGAATCCGGCAAGAAGGTCACTGGTCTTTTGGCGCAGTAACTTGATCTCGGCGGCAGTGGCATGGGGGCTGAGCGCCGCCAGGATGATCTCGCCGATCTGTTCCATCTCCGCTTCGCGGAAACCGCGGGTGGTGACCGCAGGAGTGCCCAGCCGAATACCGCTGGTCACGGTCGGCGGCTGCTCATCGTAAGGCACCGAGTTCTTGTTTACGGTAATGCCGACCTCTTCGAGGCGGTTTTCCGCCTCGATGCCGGTTACTCCGATATTGGTCAGGTCCGCGAGCATCAGGTGGTTGTCGGTGCCGCCGGAGACCAGGTTGATGCCGCCGGCCTGCAGACACTGGGCCAGCCGGGCGGCGTTGTCGATCGTCTGTTGCTGGCGATCACGGAATTCATCAGTGTCGGCCAGCCTGAAACAGGCAGCCTTGGCGGCGATGATATGCATCAGCGGGCCACCCTGCAACCCGGGGAAGATAGCCTTGTCAATACCTTTCGCGAGCTGCTCCTTGCA
>JAENWV010000076.1 GCA_016650015.1 Thermoleophilia bacterium
ATCGAGTTCGCGCTGGCGACGCCGGTGGTTTTATGGGGCGGCTGGCCGTTTTTCGTACGTGGCTGGAATTCGGTCAGGACCTGGAATCTCAATATGTTCACCCTGATTGCGCTGGGTGTCTCGGTTGCCTGGATATACAGCATCGTCGCCCTGCTGTTCCCACAGATCTTCCCGCCGGTCATGCAGATGGAAGACGGCCTGGTTGACGTCTACTTTGAAGCCGCGGCGGTTATCACGGCGCTGGTGCTCCTGGGGCAGGTGCTGGAACTGCGCGCCCGTTCACGAACCAATGTCGCTATCCAGATGCTGCTCGGCCTTGCTCCGAACACCGCGCGTATCGTGCGGAGCGATGGAACCGAAGAAGACATCCATCTTGAACATGTGCAGCCTGGTGACACCCTGCGCGTCCGTCCTGGTGACAAGGTACCCGTGGATGGTTCGGTCGTCGAAGGCGAGAGCAACGTGGACGAATCCATGGTTACGGGCGAGCCTATCCCGGTGGCAAAGTCTGCGGGCGGAAAGCTCATCGGGGCGACGGTCAACGGCACCGGCAGTCTGTTGATGCGGGCCGAAAAAGTCGGCTCCGATACCCTGCTGGCGCAGATCGTCAATATGGTTGCCGAGGCGCAGCGCACCCGGGCGCCGATCCAGAAACTGGCCGATGTTGTCGCGGGCTACTTCGTGCCCGTGGTGGTCGGAATCGCCGTAACCTCGTTCATCATCTGGGAGGTATGGGGTCCCGAACCGCGTCTGGCGCATGCCATAGTCAACGCTGTTGCCGTGCTTATCATCGCCTGTCCCTGCGCGCTGGGCCTCGCCACGCCCATCGCCATCATGGTGGGAACCGGGCGCGGCGCCATGGCCGGCGTCCTGATCAAAAACGCCGAGGCACTTGAAATTATGGAAAAGGTCGACACCCTGGTCGTGGACAAGACCGGCACGTTGACCGAAGGCAGGCCGAAACTGGTGGCGGTTCAGGCAGAGTCAGGTTTTGCTGAAGATGAAGTTCTGCGCCTGGCTGCCAGCCTTGAACTAGCTAGTGAGCACCCACTGGCGGAGGCCATCGTTTCCGGCGCCAAAGATAAGGGCGTTGAGTTGGTCAAAACCGATAACTTCCAGTCTGTGACCGGAAAAGGGGTCACGGGTGAAGTTGATGGACGTGCTGTTGCGGCGGGTAACATGAAACTGCTGGAAGACCTGGGTGTGGACATGGGCGACCTGCCCCAGCAGGCGGACGAACAACGCGTCAGGGGCAACACGGTCATGCTGGTCGTCGTCGATGGCAAGGCGGCAGGTCTGATCGGGGTCGCCGATCCCATCAAGGATTCGACACCGGAAGCCATCCGCGACCTGCATGACGAAGGTATCAGGGTCGTGATGCTGACCGGTGATAGTCAAATCACCGCCAATGCCGTGGCTGGCGAATTGGGGATCGACGAAATACACGCCGAGGTGCTTCCCGAACAAAAAGGCGATATTGTCAAGCAGCTGCAGGCAGACGGCCGTATTGTCGCCATGGCGGGAGATGGCATCAACGATGCTCCGGCGCTGGCACAGGCCCAGGTCGGAATCGCCATGGGAACCGGCACGGATGTGGCCATGGAAAGCGCCGGCGTCACTTTAGTCAAAGGCGATCTGCGGGGTATCGTCAGGGCCCGCCGGTTAAGCCGGGCCACCATGCGCAATATCCGGCAGAACCTGTTCTTTGCCTTTATTTACAACTCGGTGGGCGTGCCGATTGCCGCGGGCCTGTTATATCCGTTCTTCGGAATACTGCTCTCACCCATTATCGCCGCGGCGGCTATGAGCTTCAGCTCGGTTTCCGTGATCAGCAATTCGCTCCGGCTCAAACGCATACAATTGTAAGCCGTAAAGACTTTTTCGACGACGGGTTGGTAGCAAGGCGTTGCACCGCCTCCACCATCTTTTTGCCTCTGAAAATGCCTTGTTTTAGGCATTTTTTGATGCCCGATATTGTAACAGCCGGCGGGAATCGAACTTTCAAGCCGTGCACACTGAACAGCGTGCCCGCGAGCTTGAGAAACTGATTCAGAGGATAGACTCTTCAATGTCGAATCATTATCATTACCTGACTATTTTTAATCATGACCGGGAGGGATATGTCCAACGCCAAGCTGATCAGGCTGGAGAGGGTCGCCAAGGACTATCGCATGGGAGAAGTGACCGTCCACGCCCTTCGCGATGTTGATCTGGAGATTGCAGCGGGTGAGCTCGTCGTACTGCTGGGGCCCTCCGGGTGCGGGAAGACGACGACGCTCAATCTCATAGGCGGTCTCGACAAACCAACCACCGGCCGCATCTTCGTGCGCGGCGAAGAGATCTCCGCCATGGACGAAAAAGCGCTCACACTTTACCGACGCCGCCAGGTCGGGTTCGTCTTCCAGTTCTTCAATCTGATACCCACGCTGAGCGCCTGCGAGAACATCGAGCTTTCCCTGGCTCTGGTGGGAGGCGACGGCTCCCTGCGCGCCCGCTCCGCCGGACTTCTCAACATGGTCGGGCTCGAGGACCGCTGCGACCACTTTCCCTCCCAGCTTTCCGGCGGCGAGCAGCAGCGGGTGGCAATCGCCCGGGCTTTTGCCAACCATGCCGGACTGCTTCTCTGCGACGAGCCTACCGGCAACCTCGACGCCGACACCGGTCAGAAAGTGCTGGGCGTGGTGCAGCGCATGAACCGGGAAAAGAACGCCACGGTCGTGCTGGTGACTCATAACACCGCTATCAGCGCTATCGCCAATCGGGTCGTCCACCTGCGAAACGGGGCCATAGACCTTATCGAGGAGAACGATCAGCCCAAAGATGTCTCCGATCTGGCCTGGTAAGTCTGTGTACCGGAATCTGCTGCGAAAAACTTTAAGGGACCTAAGGACATCGCTGGCACAGACAATCGCGCTCATAGTTATCGTCGCGCTGGGAATCACCAGCCTGATCGCCCTGATCAGCGCCTACCGCGACTTAAGCACCTCCTATAATCATACCTATGACCAGCTGCATTTTGATGACGCTGACTTTGTAATCAACCGGTCTCCCGCGGCGGTAGCGGGCCAGGTGGCGGCTGTCGATGGCGTAGCGGCGGTGACCGGCCGCCTTGTTGTCGATGCCGGCATGCAGCTGCCTCCGGGCGCGGATTCCGGCGCGGGCAACCAGATTCGTTCGCGCCTGATCGGCATCCCCTCCGACCGCCACCCTGAGGTCAATGACCTGCTGGTCCTGAAAGGAAATTATTTACCGGCGGAGGGAGGCGCAGCCGTATTGCTTGAATCCCATTTCGCTGACGTCTATGGCCTGGGGCCTGGGGACACGGTAAGCCCCCTGATTGACGGCCGCGCGATGCCGCTGAAAGTCGCCGGCACGGCCGCCAGTCCGGAATACCTCATAGTCAGTCCCAGCAGGCAGGAGGTGTTTCCCTCGGCGAGCACCTTTGCGGTCCTGTTTGTGCCACTGGCGGACCTGCAGCGAATCACCAATGCCGGCAATACGGTCAATGACATAGTCGTGACGTTCAAACCGGACGCCGACCCCGCCCGATTGACCGCCGCGATCCAGGCAATACTGGTGCCCTACGGCTTGAGCGAGACTACCCCCAGGGCCGAACAGCCATCGTACGCAGCCCTGAAGCTCGACCTGGATGGATATCGCCAGATCGCGGTGCTGATGCCGCTGCTGATCCTGCTGGTAGCGGCGGGCTCCGTCTACGTGATGCTGGCGCGCCAGGTGCGCGCGCAACGTCCGCAGATTGGACTGATGAAGGCGCTTGGCTATACCAAGACCGCAGTCGTATTGCACTACCTGACCTTTGCCCTATGCCTGGCCGTCGCCGGCTCGATCCTGGGGGTGGCCGCCGGTTTTCCCCTGGCTCGCTGGCTTACCGGAGCCTATGCTACCGAGCTGGGCATTCCCCTGGTGCAGACGAAGCTTTATATCGACCTGGTCGTATACGGGGTGTTGCTCAGCGTCTTTGTCGCCCTGGCGGCCGGTCTGGGGCCGGTGCTGGTTTCGGCAAGGGCGCTGCCGGCCGTGGCCATGCGAATGGACCCGGCGGCGACGCTGACCACCGGCCGCCCGACCCTGATCGAGAGATTTATCCATATGCCGTTCTGGTTGCGCCTGCCGGTGCGCAATGTTTTTCGGGTCCGGCGGCGCTCGCTCTCCACCGGTATCGGCGTGGTATTTTCCTTTATCCTGGTCCTGACAGGGTGGAGCTTCATCGGCTCGATGTCATATCTGCTCAGCCACAACTTCAACGATATCGAGCGCTGGGATATGACCGCCTCCTTTGACCGCCTACTGACAGCGCCAGATCTGGCTCAGATACAAGGGACCGAAGGCGTCAGGCAGGCGGTTCCGGCTGTGCAGCTACCGGCATCGGTCGGCAACGCCGGCGGCAGCAAGGAAGTTCTCCTAACCGCGGTGCCGCCGGACCAGACCATGCACAGCTTCCAGCTTCAGGGAGGGGTCACTCCAGCTGAGGCGCTGTCCCCTGGAAAGATAATCCTCACCTCGCGCATCGCTGACGACCTCGGCATCAAGACCGGCGACAATGTGGATGTCGAGACTACCCAGGGCAAGCAGACGCTCGCCGTCGGCGGGTTGTCGGATGAGCTCAACAGCTCCGTCGCTTACATGTCCCTGGATGAGTTTCAGCGGTGGACCGGGTCGCCCGAGCCGCGGTTCAACTTCACCTATCTCACCGCCGACTCCGCCAAGAGCAATGATATCGAGGCCTCTCTGTACCGGATTCCCGGCGCCTCCAGCGTCCAGTTCAAGAGCGCCATCGAGAGTGACTGGCGCTCGCTGTTAGGGTTCTTCAATATATTCATGGCCGTGATCCTGGGTTTTGCCCTGGTAATGTCATTCGCGCTGCTGTTTAACGCCATGACCGTCAACGTGCTGGAGCAGCAACGCGAATTCGCCACCATGCGTTCCGTGGGAGTGGGCCGGTTGAGAATCGCCCTCCAGATGGCTGTCGAGACCGCGATCGTCTGGTTGCTGGCTCTGGTTCCCGGTCTGCTTTTGGGAAGGCTGGTGGCGATGTGGATGGCGGGTTCCTTCCAGTCTGACCTCCTGAACTTTCAGATCACGGTCACGCCAGCCAACTACATACTGACTGCCGCCGGTATTCTTATCACGATGCTGCTGGCGTCCCTGCCCGCTATACGCCGCGTCAACCGGTTGAACCTGGCGGATGCGACCAAGGTTTATACCTAGGGCATCTGTGTCAACAAAGATCGCCACAAAACCAATCGGGTTCAAATTCCTGGTTTTATCGCCAGGACCATCTCCACAGGCAGGCCCCAAATTGAAGTCACGGACGTGTGCCTTGTCTCAAGACCTGCATCTCTGATAGCGCGCGCAACATAAATAGGGCGGCAATCCAGGAAGCGGGGCATTTTCTCATGGCCCAGTTCGTACAGCCGCCGCATTGCGGTGTCGCTGCCCTCCTTCGTCAGCGAGACGACACACAAACGGCCACCCTCCTTTAACAGGCGGCGGCATTTTGTTAGCACATTCAAGATCTCCGGTGTGTCAAACAACTCCAGGACGAAGCTCATGAAGATGGCGTTGAAAAAACCACCGGGGAGATCGGACTCAAGGAAATCTCCGACGCTCAGTTCTGCACGATCAGAAAGATGTTTTCGTCCCAGTCGTTTGCCGGCAATCCGCGCCATGCCTTCGGAAATATCGATCCCGAACACCTTGCCGGTATCGCCGACTGCCCGCGCCAGGGCCATCAAGGAATGCCCGGTGCCGAAGCCGATCTCCAGCACGGTTTCTCCTTCGGCAACCGCCAGCAACGAAAGCCCCTCGCGACGCGCCTTTTCCTCCCAGTAGCCCTCCAGCAAATCATACCAGCGGCTGATACGGTTGTAATTCGCGCGGGCCTCGTCGTGCGACCTCCTGACCCTGCCGATTTTCCCGCTCCCGGTTTTTGTCATCCAATCAATCCCCGCCGTGGTTAGTCGTTGGACATCGATTCCCCTGAAGAGATACTTCTCCCCCGTGCGGTATTTGTAACATTTCGGCAACCGCTCGGCGGCCGCCTGCGTGTCGCGGTGGCGAGGGATCTGAGTTTATATTCGGGTGAGGCGGCCATTCTTCATCTATTGGAAAGATCCCAAATGACCGAACTTCATTCGATAACTACCGAAGCTGCCAAGGAACTGCCAGTCAAAGAACTTTTTGGTCAGCTCGATTCCCGCGCCAAAGGACTGACCTCCACCGAGGCCCGTGAACGCCTGGATCGTTTCGGCCCCAACGAGATAGTCGAGAAAAAAGTCTCAGCGTTGCGAAAATTCCTCGGCTATTTTTGGGGTCCGATCCCGGGGATGATCGAGGCGGCCGCGATTCTGTCCGCCGCTGTCAGTCACTGGCAGGATTTCAGCCTCATATCCGCCCTGTTGCTGCTCAACGCCGGTGTCGGATTCTGGCAGGAGCATAAGGCGGACAACGCCATCGAGTTGCTCAAGCAGCGGCTGGCCTTAAGCGCCCGCACCCTGCGTGACGGCAAATGGCTGGATCTGCCCGCCGCGGAGCTGGTTCCCGGCGATATAGTGCGGATCAGATTGGGAGACATAGTTCCCGCCGATGTCAAACTCACGGAGGGGAGCTATCTGCAGGCAGATGAATCCGCGCTTACGGGTGAATCGCTCCCGGTGGAGAAACACGAGGGAGATGTGGGCTATGCGGGATCGGTGGTCCGGCAGGGAGAGATGACTGCCATGGTGGTCGCTACCGGCATGCGAACATTCTTTGGCAAGACCGCCAGTCTGGTGGAGGAGACCCGCGTAAGCAGCCATTTTCAGCGTGCGGTCATGAAGATCAGCTATTACCTCATCAGCCTCGCCGGGGCACTGGTGACGTTGATATTTGTGGTGTCGCTATTTCGCCAGGAGAGCGTCATCGATACGCTCAGGTTCGTCCTGGTACTAACCGTGGCCTCCATTCCGGTGGCCCTGCCGGCGGTGCTGTCGGTCACCATGGCTGTGGGTGCGGTTGCCCTGGCCAAAAAGGGGGCGATCGTCAGTCGGCTCGCCGCCATCGAGGAGATGGCCGGCATGGATGTGCTGTGTGCGGACAAAACCGGCACCATCACCGAAAACAGACTGACTCTGGCCCGCGTGATGCCGCTTCCCGGTTTCTCAGAGCGGGATACTCTGCTCTTTGGGGCCCTGGCCTCGCGGGAGGAGGACAAGGACCCGATAGACGACGCCATCCTGGGAGCGGCGGGTTCACCGAACACATACAGGACCATTGATTTCAAACCGTTTGACCCGGTGGCCAAGCGCAC
>JAENWV010000068.1 GCA_016650015.1 Thermoleophilia bacterium
CCGGCGTCGGGCGTATCCGAAAAGAGGGCCGCCGAGGCGTCGTCGTTGGCAAAAAAGGCCGTAATGCGTTCCCCGCTTAGATCACGCAGGCGATAGCTGACCGCTCCCGAGGGCATACGGCCATCGATCGATGACTTCAAAAATCCCGAAAGCACAGTGTACTCACCGCCGGTGGCGGCCAGGTACCTTAGAGAGTCAGTGGTGATATCAAGTGAGGGGGCATAGGCGCCCCGGGGAACCGACGGCAGGGAAAGCGAAGAAGTAAGAATGTCATGGCCGACACGATATTGGCCGCTGCCGTCATCCCAGCCCTGTTTGGCCAGCAATGGCAGGCTGGTAAAGCAGTAGGGCGCCGAGATGAACTCGGCATTGTTGCTGGCTGCCAGGGCACGCATGCCCGCCAGGCAGCCGGAAGCGGCTTCGGCCTCCGCCGAGCCCGCGGGAATGTCTGTCACCTTGTCGCCCTCGACCAACACGAAGCCGTCGGCAAGATCTTCCAGCTGGTCAAAAAGTGAAGCCTCCATGGCGTAAGTGGTTTTTAGCCGGGGAAATTTCTGGGCCATCTCCGCGTGCTGCAGCAGCGTGTCCGGCTTCCGCGGATTGGCCCGGCAACGGTCGATGAGGCCGGTACTGAAAAAGCGGCCTTGTTCATCACGTTGTGGTGCCGATCCGGCAGTCCAGAGCAGAACCAGGTCCAACGGCGCGCGCAGGGCAGGGTCCACCACGGCCAGCCAGCCGGTGCCGGCGATCTGCTCCTCCCCGGCGCTGACCAGGCTCACCTTTACCGGGAAACCCCCGGCATCCACCTTCAGGTCGCTGAGGCTAACCTTGCCTGAGGCGGTTCCCTGGCCGGATACACTGTAATCTTTCGCCAGCACGGTCTCGGAAAGCGGCTGCCCGTCAAACGGGTTAGGCGCCATCAGCGATGCCGCCGGATAGACCTTCACCACAAGATCACCGTTCAGACCGCGCCCGCCGGAATCAATAATCAGGCTGAATTCGACACTATCCCCGGGGTGGTAGACCAGCTTGTCAGTGGTAATATTGATGCCGCCCGATGCGGCGCCGGCCTGGCTGCCGGAAAAAACCGCCAACGCCAGAAACAGCGTTAACAGGATGGCATTGGCCAGCAGCAGGGTGATGCGGACCGCGGGCAGATGACGAACGGCTGGCGTAAGCCTGACTGCCGACATGAACCGGGCTACGGGTGCGCGCCGGGCCACGGGCGTGTGTCCGCGAGTCAATGGCGGCTTATAGTCTGAACATCTCAAAAGGCGTCCGGCTTCGGGCTTTTCTTTCGTGGGTCTTGGCACTGTGTGATACCATAGCGCGTGATTGGGCGGGATGCCAGAAGCGGCGATATCAGAAGCGCCGCCCATCCGGACTACTTTCTACCTTATGACCGACAAATCCTTGCATAAGAAAAGGCCAGCGCCAAATTCCCTGGATGAAATCCAGGAGACACTGGCGCCGCTGAGCGCGAAACCGGCCTCCACGGGAATCTTCCTGGATCTGGATGGAACCCTGGCGCCCATCATGCCGCGACCCGACGATGTCACGATTCCGCCGGAAGTCAGCCGGCTGATCCGACGGCTGTCACACGCCTACCTGGCGGTCACCGTGGTCAGCGGCCGGCCGGCGACCGGGGCGAAGCGCATCGTCAGCAACGCGGAGCTCGCCTATATCGGCAACCATGGTTTCGAGACGCTGTTACCGGGCCATGCGGTGGTCGTCTGCGAGGAAGCCAAGCCATATATACCCGGCATCCGCGAGCTTATCGATTATTGCCGCCATAATGAGGAGATGGTGGAATCGGGCATCTGGCTGGAAGACAAGACCGCCACCATGTCATTCCACTTCCGTCGGGCCCACGACCCGGAACAGGCCGTAGCATTCATCCGCGAAAAATTCTTCCCGAAGATCGAAGCCCTGGGGCTGGCCGTGACCGAGGGTCGCAAGGTGATCGAGGTAAGGCCGCCGGTGCCTGTGAACAAGGGCGTCGCCGTCGGCCAGCTGCTGGACAGGCTGGACTGCAGGCAGGCCATTTACATCGGTGACGACACTACCGACGTGGACGCCCTGAGGGAGCTGCGTAAGCGGCAGCGCCGCAAGAACCATCTCATGATCGGCGTCGGCGTCATCTCGGAGGAGATGCCCAAGGAGATTGCCAGATACTCGGATCTGCTGGTCGAGCGGATCAGCGGCGTCGAACAGGTATTGCAGCTGCTGGCCGGTGAGGAGCTCTAGCATGAAGCGGTGGGCGGCAAAGCAAGACTTCAGCCGGCGTTAATGCTCCTCGCCGCATCACTGAAATCACGGAACCGCTTCGGCGTGTAGTATTCGTAAGCCAGCCGTCCCGGGTGCGGACGTACGGTGTAGTCACGGTCCCGGGATACAGCGCGGTAAGGCTCTCCCTTCAAATGCACCATCATCGAACCGCCCCTGAGGCCGATCAGCGGCCTGATAATCAGCCGCTGGCTGGAGAACACTCCCGCCAGTTTGCGTTTCAGCAGGCAATCCTTCAGCTTCATCGGTGTCCGCTCGACGGGAGCTGTTGCCGGGATGAACACACCGACTTTCAGCAACTTCGTATTGGCACGATGGTAGAGCGGGAACTCGTAGAGCCGGGGCTGCTGCCCGTGTTCGCGCTCACCTCTCGTTGCGCCCTTTAAATAACCGGAACCGCTCCCGCTGCCCTCCACGACCCTTTTTCCGCCGGCCCGCTTCAGCGCCGCCGCGGCCGCCAGCTGAGCCGCGTCGTGATCGGGATGGCCGCCTTCGAAAGCCGGCACGAAAATCGAGGCTGGCCTGATCTTCCCGAACAGCCGCGCCAACCGCTCGACTATTTCGTCCATGAAATCAAGTACCTGGCCATCGGGCAGGCGAAAAAAGATTTGTTCGCGGGGATCCAGGCCGATCAACTCCATCGCCCGGCGTGACTCAGACTCGCGCCGGTCGCCGTGTAAACCACCGCGGGTCAGCCAGACAGCCGTTACCGGCAGCCGGGCCGCGACCAGGCGCAGCATGGTTACGGCGATGAAGAATTCGTCATCGTGGTGAGCGAAGAGGAAGAGAGTCGGTGTCCTCGGTGTACTTGGCAGAACGCTCCCTTTCAATCGTGGCAAAGGCTTCAAACAGTGAACCGGCGGGCGCGGCGCTGGTCTCGATGCTGCCGGTGGAGCGGCTGTCGGTGTCCAGCTGCCACCAGTTGACCAGGTCGGCGTAGACCGCGAACTGGCTGGCGAAGATCCGCTCCCAGGAGCGGGCAGTCGCCAGCTTGATGGCCGCGCGCAACATGGCCCGGCGCAGCCCCTCGTCGTCGAGCAGCGATTCGATGCGCTGGCTGAACTCGCTGACGCTGCGGCTGCGAGCGGTGAAACCGGTTTTACCCGGTTCGATGTTCTCGCGGGCGCCGCCCTCCGAACAGACTACGGCCGGCAGCCCTGAAGACTGGGCTTCGAGCACCACCTGGCCGGAGGTGTCTACCGAGCTGGGGAAGACGAAGATATCCGCGGAAGCAAAGGCGGCCGCCAGGTCCTCGCCCTGGAGCCAGCCGGTAAAGGTGGCGCTGTCGCCGAGCAGTTCCTCGAGCTCGGCGCGCAGGGGACCGTCTCCGACCATCGCCAGATGTATGTCTTCGCGCTTTGCCGCCAGTTCCAGGTAGCAATCGGCCAGGAACCGCAGGTCCTTTTCAGTCGATATGCGCCCGACAAAAAGCAGAATCTTTTTAGCGGGGCCGGCGCCATTACTTTCAGTTTCGCCGCCCAGGCGCCGACGCCATTCAGCCGAGCGGAACACCGGTGAAAAGCGGTCCGAGTCGATCCCCTGGTGGAGCACCGCCATCTTGCGCTGATCGAGCCCGTGGCTGGCGAGGTCGCGGCTGCTCCAGGCCGAAGGCACGAAGGTCAGGTCGCAACGCTGGTGGAACCAGCGAGTGTAGGTCCAGGCGGCCTCCTCGTTGAGTTTGTCGTCGGTGAGCCGGCCGACGCAGCGGGGCACATCGGTATGGAAACTGGAAACAAAAGGAACCTGAAGGATGCGGGAAATCATGAAGGCGACCAGCCCCAGCGGACCAGGTGTGGCCGCGTGGATGATATCAAACTGCTGCTCCTCGCAGTACCTGACCACATCGAGCACCGGCGGCACGTTCATGTCGAGGTCGCCGAAGTCCGGCAGATTGAGCGATGTCACGGCAGGGAAACGGATGATGCGGCCGTCGGTCCCGTCCGCATTCCCCTGGCCGGAACCGCCATCGCCGCAGGCTATGATCTCCAGCGGCAGTTCCTCCGCCGCACAGTATTCATCCAGGCACCCGAGGATGCTGGTGACCCCGTTCACCTGGTCCACCGTATCCGTGAACAGCGCTACCCGCGGCCAAGGCCCTTCCGCCGTCGGCACGTCCGGCAGCATCTGGGAACTCAGCCGTCTGAGGAAATGCCGCTGGCGGCTGTGATAGTTGGACGCCAGCGAATGCGGCAACAGCAGGATCTGCAGCGCGACCAGACGCCCGATCATGTCCAGGTTCTCGATAAAATTAAAGATGGTGATTTCCGAAAGGTCTGAGAACGTGGTGCGCATGCCCGAGGTCCAGGCGGCGTTGACCAGGGAGAAAAGCTGGTTATGGAATTCATCGCCGCCGGCGTCGCCGGCGTGGCCGTTCCTGATCAGCGGCAGGATCGCCTTGCGCAGTTCGCGATCGGCCATGACTTTCTTGAGGACGCCGGCGGCCGAGTCGCTGCCTACCGCCAGCGATACCAGCCCCATCCACTTGCGGCCCGCACGCGCCTGCCCCAGAAGACCAGCTCCCTTTCCGCCTTCGCCCTGGTCGGCGCCGTGGGCCAGCAGGCCGAGCATGGTGTGGGCCAGCTTGAAGGTGCTGCCGTGGGTGCCCTCGATCTGGCTCCGCCCCGACTTCACTTCGCTGAGAAAACCGGCGATGCTGCCGGTGTCGGCGGTGACCGTGCAGGCGCTGGCGATGTCGAAACCGGCATGGTCGTCGGACCCGGCGGTAAATGTGATATGGCCGCCGTGCATGGGCTCAAGACCATGCTTGACACTCAGCTCTTCGAGTTTCTCCGTCGTGCACTGTTCGGCCAGCCGGCGGGCAAGGGCGTTCTCCCTCTCCAGCGTAGAACCGTTGTGGACTTCCCAGATGGGGAACAACAGCATCAACCGCTCGATATGGGCGGGCGTGAGCTCGCCGCCGACGCCGGTGAGCGGATGCGCCAGCACATAGAGGATTTCCTGCTGTTTGAGGTAGGCGACCAGCTCGTAGACGTTCTGCCTGAGCGCCTGGATCTCCGGGTGCTGCTGCTCGGTGATGCCCAGCGCCAGCACATGCAGTTTGACATCCCCCTCGGGGAAGTAGGTGGTTACCTCTTCGCTGATGAAGCAGTCATCGTGATGCGCCAACGTCAGACAGCCATCGATGGTATTGTGATCGGTGATTGTGACATAGGACATCCCCCGCTCCCTGGCGTTCCGGTAGATGGTCTCGGAATCGGTGCTGCTTTCCCCAACCCCGGCCTGTCGAAGGATCCAGTGGTCTGATTCCATGGAATAACGGGAATGACAATGGAGGTCGACCCGGCATTCCCCGCGTCGCTTGGGTACGGAAGTCCTGAAGAGGGGCCGGCTCACGGGCATGCCCGGCGGCGGCTGAATGGCAATGCGTAATTTGTCTTGTTCATAGGTAAATACCGGTTTTTGCGGTCAACCCTCGGGTCCCCGTACGCCGGCACTTATATATATCTTACGGTGATTCGATTGTAAGGGCAAGGTAAAATTTCCGGCGGTCAGACCCAAAGGTCCCTTTACAGCCACTCGGGCGCCGATTAGAGTAAGATTTCGGAAAACCGGAAATTGTTTACCGGTAAAGAAAGAGCCGGAATTCCGGAAAGCTTGTCTATATATAGAAACGGGGTTTATATGTGCAACGAAGACCTGGTCGATTCCCTGAAGGAAGTTATCAGCGGCCTGATAACACACACTGACGAGTTGCGGATGAAGTTCAACGAGGTGGAAGAGAGTAACCGCGAGGGCAATCTTGACGGTGAGGAGCTGCGGGAGCTCAACCGGACGATCCACCTGCTCGAGATCGATTCCGCCGCCTTCGAAAAAATCCTGGGAGAATAATCTTGGGGCGTGTAAAAAAGAGTGGCCTGACCGACCGGCAGGCTGAAGCGCTGCGGGCGCTACCGTCGGTGGAAGAGCTGGTGGAAATGCCGGAGCTGGCGGCGGCCATCGGTGAGTACGGGCGCGAGCTCGTGGTGGACTCGGCCCGGGTTGTCGTCGAGCGGTTGCGTAGCGGGATTCTGGCGGGAAAGGCTGCTGGCGAAGCGCTCGGACGTGTTGGCGGGAACGCCGGCGATGTGGCTGGTGGCGAGCTCGCTTTCGACCGGCTGGCCGGCGCGATCACTGAAGAAGCGGCAAAGGTCTTCCTCCCCAGCCTGAAATCCCTGGTGAACGCCACCGGCGTGGTCGTACACACCAACCTCGGCCGTTCGGTGCTGGCGCCGGAGGCCATCGAGGCGGTCGTCCAGGCGACGGCTTCCTATTCCAACCTCGAATACAACCTTGTGGCCGGCTCCCGTGGTTCGCGACACGATCACATCACCCGCATCATCACGGCGCTGACCGGCGCCGAGGACGCGATCGTCGTCAATAACAATGCGGCGGCAGTGCTGCTGGCGCTGGCCGTTTTCGGCGGCGGGCGCGATGTCATCGTCTCGCGCGGCGAGCTGATCGAGATCGGCGGCTCCTTCCGCATCCCCGACATCATGGCCTCGAGCACGGCGCGGCTGGTGGAGGTGGGCACCACCAACAAGACAAAGATCAGCGATTACGAGAAAGCCATCGGGCCGGACACCGCCATGCTCCTGCACGTGCACACGAGCAATTACAAGGTCGTGGGCTTCACCGCCGAAGTGGAAATCGCCGAGCTTGCGGCCCTGGGGCACGAGCGCGGGGTGGTGGTCGTGGACGACCTGGGCAGCGGCGTTCTGGCCGACCTGCCGGCGCTCGCCGGTGAGCCATCGGTCCATGACAGCCTCGCCGCCGGCGCCGACGTGGTCACCTTCAGCGGCGACAAGCTGCTGGGCGGACCCCAGGCGGGCGTCGTCGTCGGCAAACGGGAGTTCATAGCGAAGATGAAGGCGCACCCAATGGCCCGGGCGATGCGGGTGGACAAGATGACCCTGGCGGCACTGCAGGCGACGCTGGCCATATATTTAAAGCCGGAAGAGGCGCTGGGACGGATCCCGACCCTGCGGATGCTCAGTGAGCCGATCGATTCATTGCAGGCGCGGGCGGAAAAGCTGGCCTCGGGGTTGAGCGAAGTTATTGGTGACGCGGCTACTGTAGCAGTGGAGAAGGCCGCCTCGAAAGTCGGTGGCGGCGCCCTGCCGCTGCTGGAGCTGGATTCTTATGTCTGCAGCGTGTTACCGTCGGCGATCACCGTGGACGATTTGGCCGCCCGCCTGCGCGAGACCGACCCGCCGGTGATCGGCCGCATCCACAAGGAGCGTTTGCTGCTGGATGTGCGGACAATTTTGCCGGAGCAGGCTGAAATGATAGCGAAGGCGCTGCGTCAGGCTTTTTATCCTGAAGAATCCTGAGTCCCGATTTTGAGTCCCGATCCCCGACATCTGGTTCTCGGCACCGCCGGCCATATCGACCACGGCAAGACGGCGCTGATCAAGGCGCTCACCGGCACCGATACCGACCGCCTCGCCGAGGAGAAGGAGCGCGGCATCTCCATCGAGCTGGGTTACGCCGAGCTTGAGCTTCCTTCCGGCACCACCATGAGCGTGGTGGATGTACCCGGCCACGAGCGCTTCGTGCGTAACATGGTGGCGGGCGCCAGC
>JAENWV010000119.1 GCA_016650015.1 Thermoleophilia bacterium
AAGCCTATGCGCGGCTGGAAGCCGACGCGCGGGAGGCCATGGGACAAGCGTCAGGCACGCATTTTATTCGCCGCGCTGATCTGCGTTACCGTGGCCAGTCACATGAGCTGACGGTGAAGGTCGGAGAAAATATTTCCCGCGAAGAGCTGAGGACGGCGTTCGTGCGTGAACACGAAAAAGCTTATGGCTATCGGGCGGAGGGCGAGCAGGTGGAGTTGGTCAACATCAGGCTGACAGCCCTGACGTCTCTGGAGCAGCCGGAGCTGGGCGCAACTGTTACCGGCGGCGGCAAAGCTTCCCAGAGGCAGGTTTTTTTCGAGGGTGACTGGGTCGAGGCCCAGGTCTGGGAACGCACCGCTTTGGGGACGACGAAGGTGCCTGGCCCGGCGGTCATCGAGGAAGAGGAAGCAACGACCGTAGTGCCGGCCGGCTGGTCTGCACGACTTGATGAGGTAGGCAACTTGTGGTTGGAGATAGAGCCATGAGACGGCTGTCTGGCAGGGAGTTATGAACACACCGCTGGATCCCATCACCCTGCAGGTGATCGAATCGGCCCTGCGTTCCATCTGCGAGGAGATGGGCGCGTCTCTGATCCGCGCCGCCTATTCGACCAACATCAAGGAGCGGCGGGATTGCTCCACGGCGCTCTTTGACGCTTCCGGCCGGTTGATCGCCCAGGCTGAACACATCCCCGTGCATCTGGGCGCCATGCCGGACGCGGTTCGCGCGGTGCTGGCGGAAAAGCCGGCGCCGGGCGACATCTTCATCCTCAACGATCCCTACCGGGGCGGCACTCATCTGCCGGACATCACGGTGGTGAGCCCGATCGCCATACCGATTACGGACCTCGTTTCGCCGGAGGATACGAATCCCGAATTCAGGTTGCCGGACGCCATTAGTCCTGATTCCGCATTGCTTGACTCAGCCGGCGCACCGCCCGGCACGTCAGGCAAGACTCCAGCCGGACCCCCGCTTAAAATCATCGCCTACGCCGCCAGCCGCGCCCATCATGCTGACGTCGGTGGAATCGAGCCAGGCAGCATGCCGGCGGATTCGACCAGGCTCGAAGAGGAGGGTGTGGTCATAGCGCCGTCCCGGCTGGTTGCCGCCGGCGAGCCGCAGGAAGAATTTCTGCGCGAGTTATTGGCGCGGATGCGCAGTCCGGAGGAACGGCTTGGCGATCTGCGCGCCCAGATGGGAGCGGGCCGGATCGCCGAGCGGCGGTTATTCGAACTGATCGGGCAATGGGGGCGGATGGAGGTGCTGGCGGCCATGGATGCGGCGATCACCTATGCCGAGCGGCGTATGCAGCGGGCCATCGCCGGCCTTCCCGAGGGCGTTTACAGCGCCGAGGATTATCTGGAACGGGATGGGCAGGATTTGACGATAGCCGTTACCGTTACCGTGCGCGGCGAGGAAATGCAGATCGACTTCGATGGTACTTCACCACAAGAAGCGGGGAACCTCAACTGCCCGATGGCGGTGACCCGCTCAGCCTGTTACTTCGTGCTCAGGGCTGTGACCGATCCGGACATCCCGGCGAACATGGGAGCCCTGGCGCCGGTGCGCATCACGGCGCCGGAGGGATCGCTGGTCAACGCCCGTCCGCCGGCCGCGGTGGCGGCGGGCAACGTAGAGACTTCACAGCGTATCGCCGACACGATTCTGCTGGCGCTGTCTCAGGCCATGCCGCTGCCGGCGCAGGGACAGGGGACGATGAACAACCTGACCCTGGGCAGCGAGGCGCCCGGCCGGGAGTTCAACTATTACGAGACCATCGGTGGCGGCGCCGGAGCCTGTCCGGGAAGCGGCGGGGCCAGTGGTATCCACCTGGGCATGACCAACACGCTGAACACGCCCGTCGAAGCCCTGGAGATGGCTTTTCCGCTGAGGGTGGAGAGCTACGAGTTCCGCCAGGGTTCGGGCGGAAACGGCGTTTGGCGCGGTGGTGAAGGCGTGGTGAGATCACTGCGGTTGCTGGTTCCGGCAAGACTGTCGCTGCTGGCGGATCGCCGACGCCATGGGCCGCGAGGCGCCGGTGGCGGTGCATCCGGGCTTCCGGGAAAGAATCTGATCAACGGCAAGGAGGTCGCCGGCAAGCTGACCGATTCATTGGAGGCTGGCGATGTTGTGACGGTCGAGACGCCAGGCGGCGGTGGTTACGGCAGCCGCGATTAAGCGCTTCGCCGCGACGACTAGATTTGTTCAGCGCCGCGACGACTAGAATCGCCAGCGGGATGACTTTTGGCAGCGGGATGGCCGCTAGTACCGCTTCTGGTACTCGTCACACTCGGTGACTTTCGGCCTGTCCAGGTTATGGCAGGCGGAGCGCCAGTCATACTTGCAGGTGGGGCAAAGCGGTACCGGCTTGCCGCCGAAGAGTTTTCTGAGCGTGTTGGTGATTTTAACGTTCATCGGTTTGTATTGATCCCGCCTCTGCTTTTTTCATCTTCCTTCAGGGATATTTCCTCCGCCGTCCGCTGTTCCCGGAAACCGGTCCTGATCATCCCGCCCATGAGCTGGCCCGCCAAAGCGCTGGCAATGAGCAGCGGGATGATGGTCCAGCCGGCGCCGCTGGTGATCCTGATGATAAAAATCAGGGGGACGGGCAGGTGTACGGCCAGGAACCACTGGATCGAGAACTTGCGAACTCCCGCGCGGTAGTATCCGAAAGGAAGATTCAGGAGAGCTGCCCCGAGGCAGAGTAACAGAGTGAGCTGTAAATCCAATATATCTCCAGGTGGTGAACGTTCTATATAGACGATAGCAGCCGCCCGTGCGGGGTTCAAGGCGAAAAAGGGCCCCTGTGTTATAATTCTTTCGATGCGGGAAGCTTGAAATCGCTCTCGGCATTCCCTAATATTTGCTGTCGCCTCTATGCGCGCGGAAAGCCCGGCGCGCATGATTTTTCTGGAGGAGTGCCCGAGTGGCTAAAGGGGGCGGACTGTAAATCCGTTGGCGACGCCTACGCTGGTTCGAATCCAGCCTCCTCCACCATAAGAAGCAATGTTTCGACAACGGCGGGTCGGCATCCGGAACTTATGAGCGGGATGCGTCTGATCCGCACCACGAGCCCGGTTAGCTCAGTTGGTAGAGCACCTCCATGGTAAGGAGGGGGTCTACGGTTCGAGTCCGTAACCGGGCTCCATTCTGGCACAAGCACCGGCGCCAGCCGGTTTTACGGGGCGGTGTAGCTCAGCTGGTCAGAGCAGCGGAATCATAATCCGCGTGTCGCAGGTTCGAGTCCTGCCACCGCTACCAAGCCGTTTAGCCCGCAAGGGAGGCATTTTAGCAAGAAGTGGAAGTATCCCGAAAGCCGCGAAATTGCCCGCTTGACAGCCATTTTGACAGCCACCGGAATCAAAAACCACGATGTGGAGGGAAAATGTTTAAAACCGTAATTAACAAAATGGAAAAATATTATGTGCAGATTTGTAAATCTTCACGGATAGAGCTAACTCCGGAGAATATTCAAACAGTTCTCAGTCCAGAATCTGGCGTATACATTTTTTATGAAGAAAAACATCCAATATATGTTGGTCGTGCGATGAACATCAGGAATAGAATTTTACAGCAGCACCTGTCAAAAAGAGACACTGTTTCCAGCAGTTCATTTCGAATGCATTTGAGGGACAGCGGGCGGGTAAAAGAATATAAAGATATCAGAGAATATTTTCTAGAGCATTGCGCTTTAAAGTTTATCAAGATCGATAATTACGACGACTCGCTACTTCTGAAGGCTCTGCTTATTAAGCTTTGGCGGAAGAAGTACAATTTATTACATGATAACAAGTATGAAAGTGGTACTTAATTATTGCCTGAAAGTATCGCTTCCAGCTTATCCGCCGCCTCACGTTGCAGAACCGGCATGACGTGAGAGTAAGTATCCATCGTCAGGCTAATCTGAGAATGGCCTAAATTTTCCATGACCACGCGGGGGCTGACGCCCTGGACAAGTAGCAGGCTGGCGGCTGTGTGCCTGAGATCATGGAAGCGGATGTCCGGCAGCCCGGCTTTTTTGAGAATCAGTTTGAAACTTCGCCTGACGATGTTCGGACGGTCCAGCGGTGTACCCACGCGGGTAGTAAAGACAAGCCCGGTTTCTTGCCACTGTGGGCCTGCTAGCAACTTTTCTTCGAGCTGGCGCTTGCGGTGATCCCTAAGCGCCTGGACTGTGGAAAGGAGCAGGGCGATAGTTCGCCTGTTTCTGCTAGTCTTCGGCTCTACAAGCTCCCACTGACCATGTAGCCGTTGTAGCTGATAGGCAATCCTGAGCGTTCCCGCTTCAAGATCAACGTCCTGCCACCTAAGCCCTAGCGGTTCGCCCAGGCGCAAGCCTAAAGGAATGGCCACTTAAGTAAGTGTCCATAAAAACCGGGCCATTTCAGGCGGCGTAAATTGACATCAAAGCCAACATACTGGTATTGTTGGCAACCGCGCCGCCCATCTCTTTCCTCGGCTGCCCGGCAATCACTGAGCTTTATCGTTAGGTTTTAAGTTTTAAGGAGTGGACAAGATGAAAGATGGATTTGAGTTAAGAGTAACTGAGGGAAAAGGAGAAGGTATTTTTGCGACGAGATCATTTAAGACTCGTGAAATCGTGATGGTCGGAATAATTGAAAAAGTACTGGATGGGAATCACTCTCACGCTTCACAGATAGGCGAAAATAAGTATGTACTTCACGCTGGATCAATAAGTAAGGTCAATCATTCCTGTGACCCTAATTGTGGTATTAGCGTAAATGAAACCGGTGCCCATGACTTTGTTGCTATGAGAGACATTATTGTTAATGAAGAAATAACCTTCGATTATGCTATGAGAAATTACGGTGTTAATTATTTCCCGAAACAGTGCATGTGTGGCTCGAAGATATGTCGCGGTAAAATTACCGGCTGGAAAGATTTGCCAGATGAACGGAAAAAAATATACGAAGGGTTTATTGCTCCCTACCTTCTTGAATTGGATGCCAAGTCCAAGTAAGCGCGGGATAGACAGAATGATGCTTGAAAAACGAACTTGGCGGTTTCCTCCAATTCGCTGAAGCCGCTGCATAAATCAAATATTTACTCACTTCGATGTGTATATTGGTCAAAAAAAGAGGAACCTTAGTAATTAGTTCTAGATGAGTGAGGGGACCTCCTGAAGGGATGAGGCTGCCAGGGAAGATGCCGGGCTGGAGGTGGGAAGTTACTGCCACCGTCTTGTGGAGCCTGTCGTTTCTCTGCTATCTCTTAATTCAGTAATTTTCATGGGACGGCTTGGCCGTCTTTTCGCGTGTCGCAGGTTCGAGTCCT
>JAENWV010000026.1 GCA_016650015.1 Thermoleophilia bacterium
CAGTGATCCCCGCCAGCTGGAGGCGCTTGCCCGGGCCAACCCGGTGAATGCCGCCCAGGCAATAAGCATGGTTAATGTGGATGGCGGCAACAACATCACCATGATGCGGGTAATCGCGACCTCCGAGCCCAGGGCGCACGAAACCAAGCAACTTGTACGGGACCTGCGTGCCGAAATACTGCCTGACATCGGTTTCCCGTCCGGCGTCGAGGCGCTGGTCGGCGGCGGGCAGGCCGAAGCAGTCGACTTCACCGACATGCTGGCAGGCTCATTTCCCTTTTTGATGGCGGCCGTGCTGGTCATCACTTTCTTTGTACTCCTGTTAATGTTCCGTTCGCTGATACTCCCCCTCAAGGCGATCTTCATGAACCTGCTCTCGGTGTCGGCTGCTTTCGGTGTGCTGGTGCTGTTTTTCCAGGACGGTTGGGGCGAAGGCCTGCTCGGCTTTACCGCGCCGGGCGGCATCATCCCCTTCGTGCCGGTCATCCTCTTCTCGGTGTTGTTCGGACTCAGCATGGATTACGAAGTATTCCTGTTGTCCCGGATGAAGGAAGAATACGAGCGCACCGGCGACAACGATGAGGCGGTCGCCTTCGGCCTGGAGAAGACCGGCAGGATAATAACCTCGGCGGCCCTGATCATGATTGCGGTTTTTGGCGCATTCGCCTTCACCGATTCCATCATCATCAAGGAGTTTGGCGTGGGGCTGGCGGTATCGATCTTCCTGGACGCCACGATTGTCAGGATCATACTGGTGCCGGCAACCATGAAGCTGCTGGGCAAGTGGAACTGGTGGTTGCCCGGGTGGCTGGCGCGCCTGTTGCCCGATCTCGGGCGCAAACACTGACCCGGTAACCGGATGGAAGCCGCGCAGAGAAACCTGATTCTGATTCCTTTTGCTGATCTGGACGAGGGCTTGCTTCCTCTTCGGGAGCTAGCCAGCGCCGTCGCCGCGGTTTTCGGTCTCGAGGGGGCGGTCACAGCTGCGCTGCCGATCCCGGCGGAGGCTTTCGACCGGCGGCATCATCAATACCCCGCGGCGGGATTTCTGACGGCAGCTGCCCGGTCGCGTAACGCGTCGATGGGGTCAGCTTCTGCCGTGTTGCTGGGTATTACCGGCCTCGACCTGTTTGCGCCACGGCTCAACTTTGTTTTCGGAATGGCTGATGCCGGGTTAGCCGTCGCGGTGATATCCCTCTGCCGGCTGCGCCCTGAATTTTACGGTGGAGATCCTGACCCGCGATTATTCAGGCAACGGGCTCTCAAGGAGGCGATCCATGAACTGGGTCATATCTTCGGGCTGGCGCATTGTGACCGCCAGGCTTGTATCATGCATTTTTCAACCAGCATCCAGGATACAGACCGAAAGGGGCCGGGATTTTGCGGTACCTGTACAGGCAGGATGAATCTCTGAGAATCTTGCCGTTTGAGAGCCGGCGGTTTTCTAGAAGAACTTTTGTAGCTCACCGGCCATATCTTCAGGCGAAAACGGTTGTTGCACCAGCGGTTCGCGATTGGCGATTACCGGTATTCTCTCTTCCAGCGTCTGCCGTTCCGAGCGGTAGATGACGCCAGTCGGTATTCGCTCGCCGAATTCGAGCGCCCGCCGGAAGGCCGCTACGCGGTCACCGGGATCGTGTTCCGGCCCGACCGGGTAGCATCTCTCGCGATACCACTGAAAAGTATTGACTTTATTGTAGGTAACGCAGGGCTGGAGAATGTCTAGGAAAGCGAAGCCCTTGTGCTCGAGGGCCGACTGCATCAACCCTCGCAGCTGGTCCTGGTCTCCCGAGAAACCACGGGCGACAAAACTGGCGTCCATGGCCACCGCCAGCGCTATCGGGTTGAGCGGTTCGTAGAGGACACCGAAAGGCTGCGTGCCGGTGATCATACCCTCATCGGTGGTCGGCGACGCCTGACCCTTGGTGAGGCCATAGACCTGGTTGTCATGCACAAAAAGAGTGATATTGAGGTTGCGCCGCATGGCGCTGAGAAAGTGGTTGCCGCCTTCACCATAGCAATCGCCGTCGCCTGCCACTGCCAGGACGCGCATCTCGTGATTGGCAAGACGGATGGCTTGTGCAACAGGCAGAGTTCTCCCATGCAACCCGTTGAAAGTGTTGCAGCGGGTATAGTGGGGAAATTTCCCCGCCTGGCCGATGCCGGAAACGATGGTGAGTTCGTGGGGTTCCAGGCCCATTTCTACCATGGCCATCTTGAAGGTTCTCAGTATTTGCAGGTTGCCACAACCGGGGCACCAGGCGGGATTCTGGCCGCGGAAGTTTTCCAGCTCAGACATCGTGTTCTCCTGATCCGTCGTGCTTCGGCGACCTGCCGAATCCCCCGGGCTTGTCAGGCCCACCCTTTTCCGGCGACGTTTTTCCCGGCCCGCCCATGCCCGGCCCACCCTTTTCCGGCGACGTTTTTCCCGGCCCGCCCATGCCCGGTTCGCCCAGCTCGTCAAGCAGCTCTTCCAGCAGGTAGGGCCGGCCATCAAACTTGTTGACAAGCTTGTTGAAGACGAAGCCGGTTTCCGCCCGCATCAGCCGGGCGAACTGGGAGGTGGCGTTATTTTCAACACAAACCGTGAGCTTCGCCTGCCGCAGAACCTCGAGATAATCGAATTTCCCTGTTCCCGGGAAGGGATATATCTCACTGAAGTGCAGCATGGCGATGCTGTGTTTCTCGCCCAGACGGTCCACAGCTTCTTTGATGACACCATAGGTTGAGCCCCAGCCGACGATGACCGTTTCGGGGTTTTCATCGCCATGCAGCAGTGGTGGTGAAATCTGATCACGGATCAGCGGCAGCTTCTTCAGGAGGCGCTTTTCGACCATGCGGACCCTGGTTTCGGCATCTTCCACCAGGTGGCCATCCTGATCATGTTCGTCGCTGTCTGTTACCACCAGATGATGTGAAGCCCCCGGCTCGGCCAGCGGTGAAACACCGGTGTCGGTATAGGCGTGGCGCCGGTAATCAGCGAGTTTTGCCAGATCCCCGGCTCGCAGGCGGTAATCCTGATAATTGATTTTGGATGGGTCGAGAGCGTCCAGTGTCCACTCGGTATCAGCCAGGTACTGGTCGGAGATGATGAAGGCGGGTACCTGGTATTTCTCTGCCAGGTCGAAGGCTTTGCCGGTCAGGTAGTAGGCCTGCTCGGGATTGCCCGGCGCCATGATCACCCGGGGGAACTCACCGTGGGCGGCGTGAAGGATATACAAAAGGTCGGCCTGTTCCGTGCGGGTGGGGAAGCCGGTGGCCGGCGCCGGACGCTGACCGACAAAGATAACCACCGGGGTCTCGGTCATGCCCGCCAGCGAAAGCCCTTCCACCATCAGCGCGAAACCGCCGCCGGCGGTGCCGGTCATCGAGCGTACACCGGCATAAGAAGCGCCGATCGCCATGTTGATGGCGGCGATTTCGTCCTCCGCCTGCTCCACGACCAGGCTGTGCCTCCCGCTCTGCGCCGCCATGAAATTCATGACGCCGGTGGAGGGCGTCATGGGATAGGCCGCATAGAAGCGGCAGCCGCTTGCGAGCGCGCCGAGCCCGACGGCCGAGGTGCCGTCCATAAGCATCCGTCTAGGTGCAACCGCGGAAACGTCAGCCGCTGCCCCCTTTTCCTGTGCAGCGGCGAGGCCTGGAATGTTGACGGAGAAATTGCACTGTCCGCAATTCGCCCGCGCGAAGTCGGCTCCGGCTTTTGCGGCGGCCAGGTTCTGGTCTACCACTTCGCGGCTCTTTCGGGCAAAAGTCTCAGCGAGCAGCTCATCAAGGGTCTCCAGGTCCATGCCCAGCATACCCAGCACCGCGCCGACGGCTACCGTGTTTTCCATGATGCGGTTGCCGGCCGCATCCATGGCGATCTGCCGGAACGGAATATCGAGGAGGTTTTCACCATCGTATTTTTCCCGGACTGTTTCGGAGTCGTAAACGACCAGGCCGAAGGGACTCAGCTCGCCGAGATGCTCAGCCACGGTGTTTTTATCAAGAGCAACCAGGATATCAACTGCTTTGCGGGATGCGCTGATCTCATGGTCGGCGAACCTTACCTGGTAAAAATTGTGCCCGCCGCGGATGCGTGACATATAGTCCTGGTGGGTGAAAACATGGAAGCCCGAGCGGGCGAACAGCTTCGCGAGTACCGCTCCAATTGTCTGGAGTCCCTGCCCCGCCTGGCCGCCGATTTTGATGGTGTAGTCCATATGGTCTGTTAGTTTCCTTTTTGCCGGGCGGTTAAACAAACACGAGGCGCGTTTATGTTCCTGGTGCGGGAGTCGCGGGGGTCACAGGCAGGCTTCAATGTGTGGCGCAGGATACGCAGGGGTCATATGAGCGCACCAGTCGCTCGATGCCCTCGATGAGCCGCGCAGCCTCCCAGTCGTGCCGTTGCTCGACAAACAGATCGATGTCGTCTTCGAGGTTGGTCAGGTTTTGAGCCGTGGGTGTAATGATGTTGTCATCAACGATGAGTCCCTCGTCGTCAAGCGTATAGGCATGGTACAGGGTGCCTCGCGGCGCTTCGGTTGCCGCGACGCCTGAGCCCGCCCGTACCGCTATCTCCGGTGTTTTGGTCACCAAATCGCCCGCCAGCAGCTCGTCGATCAGTCTCACCGATTCGGTCATGGCGTGTACCAGTTCCACCGTCTGGCAGAAAGTGTTCAGGAAAGTGTTGTAGTTCGGGAATGAATGCGGGGAGTCCCGGAGGATGGACCCGGCGCCCCCGGTCAGGAGCTCATGGCTCAGATTGATGCGGGCGAGCGCGCCCGTGAAAAAGCCCCGGCCCTCGTGCAGGCCGGCCTTGGCGGTCGAGTCCGGCCTTACTACTTCGCGCAGCGTTGAGCAGAAATCATCAGGGGTGGAACAATATCCCTCGCTGGAACAGACTTCGCCGGTGTAATACGCGTACTCATCGGGGTCTACGAGTGCGAGGTAAGTCGTCTTTCGCGAGAAATCAGGCATATCGAGCTCGCCGGTGAGGCGCGCGAGGCGCATGGCCGGGGGCAACGCTTCCTCGAGTCGATGCCTCAGGTCGGCCAGCCGGGTTACGGGCGGCAGGTGGCTGAAGCCTCCCACCCGTGTGGTTATCGGGTGCACCGCACGTCCGCCGACGACAAAAACCATGTCATTCCCCAACTTTTTCAGGGCCAGCGCTACCTCTACTTCATCGGGATGTTCGCTGGCCATGGAGATTGCGCTCTCCGCGCCGAGGTAGTCCGGCAGAGCCAGGAAAAAAGCGTGCAGTGTGTGGCTCTGTATCCACTGGGCCAGAATCATCAGCCGTCTCAGCTTATCAGTGACGGGATCGACGCTGACACCGAGCGCCTGCTCCATCGCCTTGATCGCGGTGATGTTGTGCACGGACGGGCAGACGCCGCAGATGCGTGAGGCTATGGTGGGGGCGTCGAAGAAATTGCGGCCGCGCAGCAGGCCTTCGAACAGACGCGCCCCCTCTTCGTACTTCAACCGGACTGAATGCACTTTACCTTCAGTCAGCATTACGGTGAGAGAGGCGTGTCCCTCGATGCGGGTGACGTGTTCGAGTTTGATTTTCAAATTGCGGCGGCGGTCATTTCCAGACTTCTTGCCGCTTTGCCGCCGTTCAAAACCGCCAGTCTGAAAAAAGATGGCGCTGCCGGTTCATCAGCAGGGGAGGAACAAGCGCATTCGGCAGGCAGGCGGCCGGCGGCCCGGATCGACGATCAGCTGAAAAGCTCGCCGTATCGTACCAGTGGCTCGAATGGCAGATGCCCCTCGCGCTCGATATTATCCGCTCCGCCCTCTTCGCGATCGACTATTGTATAGGCGATCGCCGGCTCCAGCCCCTCGACCCTGGCGCTGTTGATGGCCTTGATGATCGAACCGCCGCTGGTTACCACATCATCGACGATGGCAACTCGGGCGCCACGCTGGATTGATCCTTCGATCCACTTGCTGGTGCCATGCGCCTTGGGCTCCTTGCGAACGATGAATCCCTGCACTGGATATCCCAGTTGCCAGCTCAAGGCCACCACTCCGGCTACGATGGGGTCGGCTCCGATGGCGAGTCCGCCGATGGCGCCGATCTCCGCCGCGCGCAGCTTTTCGACCAACAGCTCAGAAGCCACAGCCAGCCCTTCGGCGTCCAGCGTCACCCGCTTGCAGTCGAAATAATGGTCGCTGCGCTTTCCCGAAGTGAGAATGAAATCTCCCTTGAGGTACGCCTTTTCCACCAGTAGCTGGCGGAGCCTGTCTAAAAGTTGTCGCGTGTCACTCATGGCGCAGATACTATCACACCAGGCCACGCCAGCGATCGAACATTTCCTGGTACTCGGGAGCCAGCGAGCAGAACTTCTGGAATTTACGAATCAGGTCCGGATAGGTGGTTCCCCGCGTCAGGATCTCGATGGCCGAGGTCAAGTTGGGCTCTTCAGTCGGGCCACGACAGCCGTCGCAGGGCACGCCGACCGAAGGGCAGACGACACCACAACCGGCGCGGGTGATCGGGCCAAGGCAGGGAAGCCCTTCCAGCAGCAGGCAGCGGTTCTCGAGTATTTTGCAGTCCACACATTGGGGATAGGCCTTGAGTTGCGGCAGGCGTCCGGCGATCAGCGCTGTCACCGTCTCCATGATTTCCCACTTGCTGGCCGGACAGCCACGAAGCTGCAGATCGACCCGCACGTATCTGGAAATTGGAAATACCTCCAGCGTGTCCAGATCCTCCATGCCCCGGTATACATACTTTTTCAGGTCGCCCAGATCATGGAAGTGCTGGGCTGCCGGCACACCGCCAAATGACGAACAGCTTCCCAGGGCCGCCAGGACTTTCGTGCTGCGGCGAACTTCTTGCAGCAGAGCGAGCTCATCGGGCCGGGCCGGCACGCCATCGACGAAGGCTATGTCGAAGGGGCCGTTCTGGTTGAAGGTGCGGGCCATGGGAAAGTGCACGATGTCAACTGCCCTGACGAGGGCCAGCAGATCGTCGGCGAGATTGAGGAATTCAAGCTGACAGCCGGCGTCGGAGGTGAGTGAAAATATCCCGACCCGCAACCTTCCCCCGGAGGCCGGCGACAGGCCTCCCATACCGGAACTTTCCTTTATCTCAGCGCTGATGATATCCCCCTGATCTGCTCGATGGAAAGCACCGGACCCTGGCGGCAGGTATAAAAACTTTCTACCACACAGTGCTCACACTTGCCGACTCCGCAACGCATGTGTCGTTCCAGCGAGATAAATATCCTCGTATCCTCGAAGCCCAGCTCTTTGAGGCGGCCGAGCACAAAACGGAACATCACCGGGGGACCGCAAATCAGCACCGAGGTATTTTCAGGCGCCGGATTGACGAGATCAAGAAGCGCGGTGATCACGCCGATCTGCCCGCGCCATCCCGGTGGAGCCTCATCGACTATGGTCTCGACCCGGCCGGATTGCCGCCAGGTTTCATACTCATCGGTAAACAGGAGAAAATCCGGGCTTCGCGCTCCATGAAGGACGGTCAGTTCGCCGAACTCGTCGTTCAGACAGACGGCACAATCGATGGCGCTCCTCAACGGCGCCAGGCCGATGCCGCCGGCTATAAAGATCAGGTCCTGGCCGGCCATTTCCGCCAGCGGGAAACCCTGTCCATAAGGTCCCCTGACCCAAAGTGAATCGCCTGGCTGCAAGCGATGCAGGGCCTGGGTGAGATTGCCGGCTTCGCGCACACAGAGCTCGAAACTGCCTTGTTGTGTCGGCGGAGAGCAGATGGAAATGGGCGACTCGCCGATGCCAAGCAGTGACACCTGCAGGAACTGACCGCTGCAGAAGGAAAAATTTTCCCGCAAAACAGGGTCGACAAACTCGAGTACAAAATGGTGAATCCCCGGCGCGAGCTCTCGTACCTCCAGTACCAGCGCCTGGTCGGGAAGATACTCATTTCGCAGTGGCGCCTCTTTTTGCCTGGTTTTATCAGGCACTGTCCGTCACCTCAAGCACATCCGCTATAACCTGTTGCGGGTCGATGTTCGCGGGGCAGAAATGGAAGCAGGCGCCGCAACCCGAGCAGCCGGCATGTCCGAGGGTTTCCTGCATGCGCATGAACTTGTGCGAGAAGCGGTACCAGATACGCTCAGAGCGCGACTCGCGGAAATTATGGCCACCGGCAACGCGGGCAAAAGCCAGCAGCTGGCAGGAATCCCAGAGCCGCAAACGCCGGCCTGTCTCCGGAGCCAACCCAGTCTCGTCACGGGTATAGAAGCAATAGCAGAGCGGGCAGACGATCGTGCAGTTGCCGCAGCCCAGACAACGCGCGGCCAGATCATCCCAGATGGTAGCGCCGAATGAGTCACGGATCCGGGCAGGCAATTCATCGAGAGGCCAGGTCTTCGAACTGGCTGCGGCCACCGGTGCCCTGATCGCCCCCGTGGCATTTTCCAGCGGGAAGGGCGCGCTGGCGGCAAGCTTTCTGCCCGCGGCGCTGCCGGCAATCAGCCGCGGTTGGGCAACGCTGGTTTTTGCCCCCCCGCCGCATTGTTCGCCAGTGCCGGCAGAGTCCCAGCCGGGACACCCATCCAGATCCAGGAAAAGGTCGAAATCCCCGGGCACTATCTGGTCGTGGCCTGTCTTTTCACAAAAACAGCCGGAGGTTCGCCGGCAGGAGACGCCGGCGATTATGCCGCCATTTCTGCGCACAAGATAGTGAAAGTCAGGCCGGTCATGTGTCATGTTGGCGGTTAGCAGGCGGTCAGCGGAGAGTTCACAGACGTGCAGACCGAAGACAATGGTGTCATCCAGTGGCATCGCCGGCAGGATCCGGCCAGCGCTGAATTCAAAGAGCATCTCCTCAGGTGGCAGAAATGCTTTCTTCGCCGGCAGCACAGTCCGGTCCTGGGCCAGGCCGAAAACCAGCGCATCGGTCGTGCCGACTTCCTGGAAGATGCGGTTGCCGCCCTTTTCCGCAGGTACGAGCACGCGGTAATCGGCAGCCAGTTCGAGCAGCCAGCGTCTGAGAGCCGGATGCGCATCATATCCGTAAGCCATTTCACTGGCCGATGTTCCTGATGCGGTTTCGTCCATTGCTCCCCACTTCTGGAGGTCGTAGCGGCACGCCCGAACAAATGACCGTAATCATTGTCAATTTTCGCGATCAGTTATGCAACATGCCGTCGCGTCTGCATTGCCGGGGATGTTCTCAGGACATGACCGTAATCATATGCCCATTTTCGCGATCAGTTATGCAACCGAAGACCAGAAGGCAATTATTTTTCAAGCAGCCAGCAGGAAAAAGAGCAGCGCCGCGAAATACGTCAATAGGCAAAGAGAAACATCAAGCCGGTTGGAAAGCAAGAAAGAATGTAGTTCCCAGCGGGTAAACAAAGGGAGGTATTGATGGTAGCCGATAGCGGCAAGCGTGACCGCGCCACGATAATGGCCACAATCCAGATTATTTTCGGAATCGCGATTTTTTTCAGTGCTCTGGTTATCAGCGACCAGTCCAAAGGAACGGCGCTTTTCGTTTTCGGCTTCATCACCGTGCTGCTCGGCATCCTCACCAGGGTTCTGTTTTTTTCCAAGGATTCCTGAGCCGGAACCCGATGGCATCCAGGACTCTGCCTGGCGCCGCCGCCGTGAGTTTTCCCAACGCCCGGCTGTTCGGGTCTGCAATACGCCAGGGTGTTGCTTAGTGAAAATTCGCATCTGAATATAAACGCCGCTCCCGGGAGCGGCGTTTATTCATAATACTGCTGCAGCGTCACGCTGGCTGAGGCTCCGTGTTTAAACTACCTTGCCTAGCGCCTTCTTAATCTATCCGACATCCTCATTATGAATTTACCCGCAACAGGAGCGGCGAATCAGCGTTATTTCACGCGAGCAGACTTTTCTTGACACTTTCCGAAATTGCATGGGATAATATACCCGATACCCACAGGGGTAAGCTTCCCTGGGGCCCCCATTTTCTGCCTGAGTCGACCTGAAGGACGGTTCCACTCCCACAAGGCTAGGTGATCACCACGGTTGCGAAGACAGACATAGAGAAGGTTTTAAACAGGCTTCGTCGTATTGAAGGCCAGGTTCGCGGTCTTCAGCGCATGATTTCCGAAGACAAGCGCTGTGAGGATGTCTTGACGCAGCTGGCAGCTACCCGGGCGGCTCTGGACAGGGTTGGTGTATACTTGATTAGCCACCGCATGAAGGAATGTCTCAAGCATAGCTCTGAAGAGATGGACCTGGACGATGTGGCTGTGGAAGAAGCTTTTGAAATCTTCATGAAGTACATCCAGCACGTGAAATGAACGCCTCGTCCGGTGGCTGCAACCGGACCCAGGATGCTCCGTTATGATCTCACTTAAGGTGGCAATCCCCGATGCCTCGTCGGCGTAAGTTAAACAGGCGAAAAAAAGGTCGCCGCTCCTACCTGCTTATTGGTATTGGGTTTTTTCTCCTTTGCCTGATTTTCGCTCTCCTCGTAGGCATTCAGACGGTAATGGCACTGGTGCACGATTTACCCAAGCTCGAGGAGGAGAACTTTCTCTCCCTGGGTCAGACTTCCAGGATCTACGCAGCCGACGGCTCGCTGCTCGCCGAGATCTACGGCACTGAAAACCGAACCGTAATCCCCCTGAAGTCAATTCCGCTCTATCTTCAGCAGGGAACTGTCGCAATCGAAGACGAACGGTTCTATGAACACGGCGGAGTCGACTACGAAGCGATCGGCCGCGCAGCCCTGACCGATGTCAGCCGGGGCAGACTGGCCGAGGGCGGAAGTACCATAACCCAGCAGTTGATCAAAAAGGTTTACCTGTCTGATGAGCGCAGCATTACCCGCAAGATCGTCGAAGCGGTACTGGCCACGCAGCTTGAGCGAACGGCGAGCAAAGACACAATACTGGAGCGTTACCTGAACACGATTTACTATGGCGAGAACGCCTACGGCGTAGAGACTGCGGCGCAGACCTATTTTGGCAAGAGCGTCACCCAGCTGGACCTGTCAGAATGCGCTCTGCTGGCCGGCTTGCCACAGGCGCCGTCCGCCTATTCGCCCAGGCAGGACATGGCAGAGGCTACGGAAAGGCGCAACACGGTATTACAAAAGATGGCTGACCTGGGCTATATAAACCAGGCCGCGGCGCACGGCGCCGCATCGCTGCCCATAAATCTGCAGCAGTCATCCGGGGCGGTCAATGAACCTTATTTCGTTGAATATGTCAAGCAGCAGCTGATAGATAAATATGGCGCGAAGAAGGTCTTCGAGGGCGGTCTCAAGGTCCAGACCACCATTGAGCCGACCATGCAGGCGGCGGGGCTCGAAGCGATCAAGAACACTCTTAATGAAGAGGGAGACCCCGCGGCGGCCCTGGTTTCCATCGATCCCTCGAACGGTTACATCAAGGCCATGGTCAGCAGCCAGGATTTCAAAAAGTCCCAGTTCAACCTGGCCGTACAGGCCAAACGGCAGCCTGGCTCCTGTTTCAAGCCATTTGTCCTGACGGCCGCGGTAGAGCAGGGCGCCGATCCAAAAAAAACCTACTACATGTCCAAGCAGATCGACATCCCCATGGCGGGTGGCGGCCCACCCTGGCATGTCGCCACTTACGACAACCAATATTATGGCGCCTCCAGTCTCGAAACAGCCATGCTGCATTCCGACAACACCGTATACGCCCAGCTGGTGATGGATGTCGGCCCGGAAAAAGCGCGCGACGCAGCCGAACGACTCGGCATCAAGAGTCCGATGGCAACCAACCCGTCGATTGCACTGGGCGGCCTTGACCAGGGTGTCTCGCCGCTGGAAATGTCATCAGCCTACGCGACTCTATCCGCGAATGGCATGTACGCCGAGCCTATTGCCATAACACGCGTTGAAATGCCCGATGGCACTCTCGACTATCAGGCAAATCCTCAGCCTCGGAAAGTTGTCAAGGACGGCGTCGCCTACGAAGTGACCAAAGTGCTGAAGGCAGATATCGAGAAAGGGACCTCGTCCAAAGCCAACATCGGACGCCCGGCCGCCGGCAAGACCGGTTCCACGGATAACCTGCAGGACGCCTGGTTCGTGGGCTATACGCCAGACCTTTCCACATCTGTCTGGATCGGTTATCCCGACGAACAGCTGCCAATGACCGATGTCCATGGAGGCCAGGTATGGGGCGGCGGTTTTCCTGCCACCATCTGGAAGGACTTCATGTCGGAGGCATTGAAAGAGAAGCCGAAGAAGGAATTTCCCGAGCCGAAGGAGAAGCCGGATTTCAAGAAGTTGACCGGCAAGTTTGTCCTCTACTCGGGTGGCGATGCGCCATCTACGCACGATGATGCCTACGGAAATGCCGGCCGGACGACCACAAGCCCAGGCAGCAACAGCAACGACTAGCAGTAAAGACGAACATTCCGGTAACGTTGGAGCCAGCCGCTGGAAACGCCTCCGGATCAAACCGCCAGCGCTCTGCGCTGGGCCAGAACGCCAGCATCGTCGCCGACCAGAACCAGGAAAAGGTCGTCGCTGACCCGGGCCAGGGAAAGGACGCGTCCGGGAAGCTCCCGGGAAACAGATTTCAGTAATCCGGCATCCAGTTCGTTGGCCAGCGATGTAGCAGAAGACATGATTGTAGCTACGTAGGCCGCAAGCGCCTCCAGGTTCAAATCGATGGTACCAGCGGAAGCCACCAGAAAACCTTGCGCGGAAACCATAGCCGCCGCCGCTATACCCTCTATTTCCAGGTACGGAGCGACGATGTCATTCATTGATTGTGGTGTGCCATCCACGGGGCGGACTTTCTAGATATTATCGAGAACGTCGATGATCCGGCTGAGCTGCTCTTCGTTCTCGAACTCCAACTCAACACGTCCTCCCCTGGCCACCCAGCGTACTTTGACCGGCAGGCGAAAGGCAGAGTAAAGAGCGTCGGTGGTCTCGTCCATAAGCTCCTGGCCTACCGGGATATTGATCTGTTTCCTCTGGCGCCGCGCGCTGTCCCCCTCTTTCCTGGCAAGCTCCTCCGTCTGGCGCACGGAGAGTCCTTTCTTGGCCACGCGGGCCGCCAGTTTGCGTTGCTGGGGACGGTCGGACAAAGCCAGCAGAGCACGGCCGTGGCCCTCGGAAAGCTTCCCCTGCTCGATCAAATTTTGAACCTCGTCCGGCAAGTCAAGCAACCGCAGCGTATTGGCGACAGCGGAACGGCTGCGGCCCAGCTTGCCAGCCAGCTCCTCCTGGGTTGCGCCGAAGTCCTCCTGAAGTATCGCGTAAGCCCGGGCAGTGTCGATCGGGTTCAAATCCTCACGGCTGAGGTTCTCGATAAGCGCCAGCTCCAGCGATTCCGCGTCGCCGGCCTGGCGAATGATGGCTGGTATCTTTTCAAGCCCGGCCAGTTGTGCCGCCCGCCAGCGCCGCTCACCGGCGACTAGCTCATAACTCTCACCACGGCGGCGAACCACCACGGGTTGTACCAGCCCGACCGCCCTGATTGATTCCGCCAGTTCTTCAAGTGCGCCATCGTCGAAGACAGTACGCGGTTGTTTGGGGTTGCCAGCGATTTGACCTACAGGCAAAAGCTGGTAGTCGGTGTCCGGAGGCGGGCCTCCGGTTTCCGTGGTACTCGCTTGACTAACGGAGTTATCTATGGTATCGCCGATCAGGGCCGCCAGGCCCCGCCCCAATCCCTTGTTTCCCTTGGTGTTACTCACGTTCCACCACCTCCGTGGCTAAATCAAAATATGCGTCTGAACCCGCGCAGGTGGGATCATAATGAGAGATCGGCATACCAAAACTCGGCGCTTCACTCAAACGGACGTTACGCGGGATAACGGTTGTATAGGTCAGCTCGGGGAAATGAGAACGGACCTCCTGTACCACCTGGGTAGAAAGACGGGTCCGCGGGTCATACATGGTCATCAGCAGACCGGCGACCTGAAGCCGCGGGTTGAGGCCGGCACGGATCGTCTCGACCGTCTGCATAAGCTGGCCGAGGCCCTCGAGGGCGTAGTACTCACACTGAACGGGGACGATTATTTTATCAGCCGCCACAAGTGCGTTCAGTGTAAGCAGGCCGAGAGATGGTGGACAATCGATAAAGACGTAGTCAAAGTTGCCGGCGATCTCAGCCAGCGCGTCAGATAAAATATACTCTCTACGCTCGCGGCCGGGAAGCTCGACAGAAGTACCGGCCAGATCACGGGTCGACGGTATCAGGTACAGATTTTGAATACTGGTTGATATTACTGCGGCAGCAGCCGGCGATTCGCCGGAAAAGACATCATAAGAATTGGGACCTTCGATATCATGCATGCCTAACCCGTGAGTGGCGTTGCACTGGGGATCGATATCGATGAGGAGAACAGTGGCGCCGGCTTCTGCCAGACAGACCGCGGTGTTGACGCAGGTGGTGGTTTTCCCCACGCCGCCCTTCTGGTTTGCCACAACGTAGGTCTTACCCAAAATGAGCCTGCCTGAAGAAGAGTAACCTGCCTTGACGATGGAATTGTAACAGATGCCTCGGATTGAGACCAGAAGAAATGGGTCTATTGAGATTTTTTCTACTTTGTTAGTGTGAAGTCAGGGTTTCAATGGCCGTTTTTTTGCCATACCTGGTCGGCGGGGAAATCGTTCCGGTGTTGGCAAGGTCTTCAAGAAACGCCAGACATGAAGATTCCTGGATCCCGGGTATGGTTTTACAGGCGATACCGAGATCAGTTCACCACCCAGGATAACCGCTATCTCTCTGGAGACTTGCTTGTCACCCTCTTCCCTGGCTCCACGCTGCAGGAGCGCCGTACCACCAACTTTAAGCAAAGGGAAAGTATATTCAAGAACCACGGATAGCGGTCCGACCGCACGCGCCAGGGCCAGATCAAAATGATCGCGCATCGCTGAGCGGCCTGCGTCTTCAGCTCGCACAGCGGCTATCTCAACCTTGGTCAGACATAACGCTTTAATAGCGGCTGCGAGAAATTCGCACTTCCTGCCATTGGCTTCCAGAAGTGAAAAGGACTTATCCGGACAGGCGATTGCCAGAGGCAGTCCGGGAAAACCGGCCCCGCTACCGATATCGACGACCGAGTCAGCAGTTTGAAGCTCATCGAAAGATAAAAGGCTGAGACTGTCACGGAAATGCACGTCCACTATCAGGTCTGCAGTAATCACTGCGGTAAGGTTTCGGTCTGAAATGCCTGTGAGGAGCTCCAATAGTTTCTCGAGAAGGGCGACCCGCGCGGAAGAAATGCCGAAATCAGAACATATTTTTTCTTGCCAGCTCAATGGTTCTGTGCGTGCAGGTAAATAGACAACACTGCAATGTCCGCGGGAGACACGCCAGCGATGCGAGAGGCCTGTCCAAGGGAAGCTGGGCGCAGGCGGGAGAGCCGCTCTCGGGCCTCGTTAGTTATGCCTGTGAGCTCTACATAGGAAAAATTTTCGGGAATAGCCGTTTTTTCAAGGCGAAGCTGGCGA